>DATJKY010000437.1:0-1552 GCA_035490955.1 Terriglobia bacterium
GGGTGATGCAATGAGATTCTGGACGAGATGGGGCAGACATGTCACTGATAACCTGTCCGCCTTTGGAGATGGTATGCTGCCTGCGCAGGAATCGGAGCGGGTGTCCGAGCATCTGAAGCACTGCGAGTCGTGCGTTAAAGAGTATGACGAAGTCCGCTTTGGGACTGCCCTGGCCTGCCACCTGGGGCACGCAACGGCACCGGAAGGCCTTTGGAGCTCGATCGAACGGCGCTGGGAGGAGGAGAGAACCCGATTCGCGTCGTCAGCGAAGCAGCCCTTCTGGCTGACGATTCGTCGTCCCAGGCTCGCGGCCGGCGCTGTTTTTGCTCTGGGCCTGGGCGTGGTCGCGCTCACGCTTACGCGCTTCGGTGTTCTGCACCGCGCCAACCGCCCTTCGGGTATTTCAATGGGCACTTCCGTCGGTGGTCCCCGGACTACTCCGGCGGTTGCCTCCACCCAGTTTGATCTCGGCGCCTATCTCGAGCCCCTGAGGACCGCGTCTCCCGAGCAAAGTTACCGCTTGATCTCCGCACCCTGCCCCGGTTTTGTCACCCTTGACAAACAAGAAGCACTGCGCACCGCCGGCATCAACGCCTTGGAGAAGGAGTCGCCACTTCCGGGCTACAGACTCCTGGCCTATCGTGGTTCCAGGGTGGGTGAAAGCCGGGTGGTGCAACTCGTTTACGGTAAAGGGAACGAGGCGTTCTCGGTCTTTGTTGCACCGCGCCGGCTCAGGTTCTCCTATGGCAAGGAAAACTGCGTCGTCGCCAAGGTGCTGGGAATCCGCTGCCAGAAGGTGGACTGCCCCTTCCAGAAAAGTTACGTCTTCGGCGAGGGGCGTTTCCATTGCGCGCTGGTGTCGAAGTGGCTCAGTACAGAACAGGCGGCGGCCGTCATGCGCTATTTCATCTCGGCACACAAAGGGAGCGAGGAGGGCTGATGAAGACACCCCAAGCGATATTTGTCGCAGCAGTCCTGATCCTCGGTTCCGAGGCTGCCCAGCCCGGCGCGAACCCGCACGGTCCGCCAGCGCCTCCGCGGACGGTTCATCCGCAGGTCAATACAGACCAGGGTGATCGGCTGCTGACCGCCGGCAAGAAGCTGTTCGTCCAACGCTGTGCCCGGTGTCATGGCGAACGGGGCGAGAAACCCTTGCCGACCGGAGTTCCGCTCAGCCAGCGGAAGCTCATGCCCGAACAGGCGGCGCGGAGCGTCAAGGGCCGCCTGCAGGATTCTACAGAAGAGCAACGCCAGGCGGTGCAGCTTTACATCGAGAGTTTCCTCAACCAGGAGTCACGGGAGCGAAAATCGAACTGAAGCGCAGCTTTGCTCCGCGCTGCGCTGAGCCGTACCACCGTCGGACCCGGCGGAGTGATCAACCTCAGTCCTTCAGGAAGTCGAGAGACCGGAACCGAGCCGCCGTCACAGGCCGCCTTGCTTTTTGAGGGCCAGTTTCGGATAGCGCTCAATCGAGCGCTCGCCTACCCTCAGGGCGAGGTTGGAAACGTGGCTCGTACCGCGACGTGGAGAAAGCCTGGTCGGATTCCCAGGA
>DATJKY010000438.1:0-6368 GCA_035490955.1 Terriglobia bacterium
GATCAGGAGTATAAAGCGTCTGTGTGAAAACCGGCGGCTGTACCGTATCAGGGCACGACTTCAGTTGTGCCCTGGAGTTTCTACATTTCGGCTCGAAGGGTTGGAGAGTTCGAGCCCCAAAGGGGCGCCTTATCCCAGCCCAGGCCGGCGGCCTGGGTGGACAAGCCAATCCCGCAAAGCGGGACAGAAGCCCTGAAGGGGCGTTCGTGAGGTAGGCATGCCTCAAGCACGCCGGCGTTTACGGGACCGAGGTGGATGCCTCTCTAAGCTCTACGTCCATCTCATCTTTAGTACCCAGCACCGGGAAGCGCTGCTGATGCCATCGGTTCGCCGCTCTCTGCACGCCTACTTGGCGACAGTGCTCAAGAACCAGGACTGTCCGGCGCTTAAGATTGGCGGCACCAGCGACCACGCTCATCTGCTTTCCGTCTGTCGAAGAATCTAGCGTTGGCGGACGTAGTGGAAAGTGAAGACCAGTTCCTCGAAGTGGCTTAAGACTCAGGCCAGACCCTTGCAGTCGTTTCATTGGCAGAACGGCTATGGGGGGTTTTCGCTGAGCCCGGTTGAGGTGGATTCGGTGGCCGCGTATATCGAAGGGCAGGAAGAACAACATAGGGTGGTGAGTTTCCAGAACGAATAGCGGAGGTTTCTGAAGGAATAGGAGGTGGAGTACGACGAACGATAGTTGTGGGATTGATGGACTCGCCCCTTCGCAGGCATAACCGGATAACTGTGGCCGACAAGAATGTTGGGGAATCGATCTACTACGTTTCAGCGGGTAGGCCCGCTCGCCGGACAAGCTCTCTAAATCGTGGCTCCGTGCGCAAGCCGTCAAAGATCGGATCAACGGCGAGGGAAGCGAGCCAATTAGACCGTTCCGCAAACGCCCTCTCCAAATGATTGAGGGCAAGTGCCGTTTCCCCCGAGTGGGTGTAGTATGCCGCCAGGCAGCAGGCGGGTACGTCCCCGTTGCGCATGATCCTCGGCTCCCGGGAGCAAGGCCGACCGAGTTCCTGAAGCTCCTGCCATCCCTTCCGCCGATCTTCTTCCCCGCCTGCGGCCAGCACATAGCCACGCATAGCGACGGGGACGTTCGCTTGCCGAAAGAGCCGCTGGGCAACCTGAAACTCCACCAACGCGGCTTCCTGCCGGCCCATCATCTCGTAAGTAACAGCTAGCAGGGTGCGCGCCGGAAGAAATTCCGGCTCCAGGTCCAAAACCTTGCGGAGTTGCTCCACCGCCGCATGGCACTGCCGCGCACAAAAGAGAATCCAGGCGGCATCGGTATTGATGCCGAGCGACAGAGGGTCGAGCTCCAGAGCGAGGTGAATTTCCCGGAAGGCCTCGTCGAAGCGTTTTACGTAACTGAGCATCTCTGCGTACCAGTGGTGCGCTGTGGCGTAACGAGGGTTCAGCTCGATGGCCCTTCGAAACTCCTGCTCAGCGGCCGACCAGTTCCAGTCGTAAGAAGCCAATACGTTTCCGAGCGACGCATGGGCCTCCGCTAGATCCCCGTCCAAATCGAGCGCTTTCCGGGCCGCTCCGATGGCTTTGGGGTACGCTTCCTGCGGGTCGAGGCTCCCGAAGTCCACTTGGCATGCAAGCAGGGCGTAGCTGTCAGCCAGGCCCACGTACGCAAGGGCGTAACTGGGATCGCGAGTCACCGCCCGCTCGAAGAAGTCGATGGCCTTTTTCAGGCTCGCGTCATTGCGATGATTCCACAGATACCGGCCCTTCAGGTAGAGGTGGTAGGCTTCGTGATCGACAGTCGGTCGCCGTGCCAAGTGCTCTTGCTGCTCGCCGGTCAGGCGTAGCTGCAGTGTGGCCGAGATCTTGCGAGCAATCTCGTCCTCCAGTGCCAGAAGATCTCCCCGCTGGCGGACGAACTGGTCACCCCAAAGCTGCCAGCCGTGAACCACATCCACCAGCTCCGCCCTGACCACCAAGGCTTCACCGCGCCGGACAATGCGTCCGGTCAGAACTGATCGAACACCCAGTTCCTTTCCCACACCCTGCGCATCGCCCTCGCGGCCTTTATGGCGGTATGCGGTGCTACGCGCCATCACGCGTAACTGAGGAAGTTGGGAGAGCCAGTGGGTGATGGAGTCCGTTATGCCGTCGCTTAGATACTCCAGCTCAGAGTCACCGCTGGCGTTCACGAAGGGCAGCACCAGCACCGACTCCACGTCCGGCTTGCGGTCCACCCACTCAACAGGCGCGATGAGGCGATAGCCGCTCTTGGGGATCGTCTGAATGAATCGAGGCTGCTGCGTACTGTCGTGAAAAGCGCGGCGCAGAGCTGAGATGGATCGCGTGAGCACGTCTTCAGTAACAAAGGTGTCCCCCCAGACGGCTCGCATCAAGCGGTCCTTGGGCACCACGTCGTCCGCACTCTCTGCCAGCCGCACGAGCACCTGCATCGCCTTCGGTTCCAGGCGCGCGCCGGTGCCATTTTGCGAGACACTGTTTAGCTGCGGCTGGACAAGCCAGGGTCCAACGCGAAAATCACTCTCCACGGCAGTACTCCTGCCTCCGGCATCCTCTCTGTTCTAAACAACCTGCGCCCAAATATCTACCTATCTTCCCCTCTCTTGGACGCGCCACGTCGAGCGTTTGTTAGTCTCCGCGTCTTCCTTAGTTTGTCAAGATTTTGTAAAGTGGCGGCCCGTTATCCACGAGTCTGTGTGAAAAACTGCCTTCTTCAGCGGCTGCGCCGCCTGCTGTGCGAAAAGGCTCAGCCTTTCCGTTCACCAGGCGGAGAGATGGCTCTTAGAAATGAAGGCGTTGGCGTCCCGCCACGGAAGGCCGCAGGCCTTCCGCACAGCGGGCGGCTCAGCCGCTTTGCCCGAACCAACGTTTTCACACAGACTCTATCACGCCCCCGCTGCCAGCTTCGGTTGGAAATTGGACACACCTCGCCTTCCGCTTGTTGGATACGACCCATCAGAACGAAGATTAGATGGCTTGAGGATGCGGATGGTCAACCAGGAATGTCTGCCTGGGGAGGATCTGCTCGCAGCACGCTACCTCGCCCAGGTTATAGTCCTGTGCTCGAAGTCGAATCCCAAGCGCCGAACGCCTAGCGAGCGGACGCCCAGGAGGCCGTCGAGATCCACGCCCGTCGGCGCTTCGCCTTCCATGAGCGCCACCCTTTGCGCGTTCAGGTGTACTGTGCCTAGGCTCGCCTCAGGCAGCACGACTTCCGTCAACGCAACCGTGCCGCCCGCGTTTCCGATTATCCTCTCGCTGAGCTTGTGGAGTCCTGCCAGGCGGTCGCGAACCCGCGGGGCAAACAGGATGAGCGATCGGGCGCCGGTGTCTACCATCAGGCGGTAGGGGTGACCCTCGACGTCAAGGCTGACCACGGCATACCCTGGGCCAAGCTCGAAGGGCACGGAGGTCCCCGCTGGGTCCAGAGGCCCGCGAGCGTTGCCGGGCGCCGTGCCAAAGGCGATCGTCCCGGATTCGTAGTCGACCACAAAATCCTGCCGGGCGAGCACGTCCAGCCCGATCATGCCATCCACGCGGACGCCGAGACGGCTTTCGAAGCTGGCCAGGTCTCCCACAATGACCTGTAGCGGACCGGTGTCGATAGGCCCCAGCTCGAGGCCGGGCAGCGTCACACGGCGGGTCTCAATTGTTTGGCTGAAGAGCGAGAGCGGCTCAACTTGACCTTGGAGTCGGAGCTTGCGGGCCACCTTCAGGTCTACAACGCTCGGCACAGCGCCCGTATCGATGATGAAGTTGAGGTGGTTGAGACCCGCTATCGATCCACGGGCGACGATGGTATAGCCGCCGTACAGCTTGAACGGGATCTTCGCCTCAGGGTCCGCGGCCGGAAGGCTCCGAGCGGCTACGGGTAGATCCACGAGAATTAGCAGGAATAGCGCGAGCTCCTTCATGGCTCCTCTGCGGCGCCCGTCTTCAACGGGCGCACGTCAGAGTGTTAGCCGCTCGGGTCCGAGGATGTCCTGTGGGTACGCTAAGGTATGGCTGAGGTTATTCCGAGGAGAAGCTGAGGCGAGCCAAGATGGGCATTGCCGTTCTTCGACTCGTTGCGCGTCGTCGCCGGCCCGACAAGCGCCATCCTTCGTATGAGGGTTTGTATCAGGCCACGGCTGAAAGCCGTGCCCTGATACAAGACCGCGGCACCCATCACCGACGGTCCGGCCTCGATTTCTTCACACCTTGGTCGCCGCGGCTGAAGTGGCGCGGTCAAAGAGATCTTGTGACCCCATCACCCGGCATTGTTCTTCAAAGCCCGGCTGCGGCCCCCTCCAGCGAAGGTCGCCCCCCGACTCAAAGACGGGTGCATCCAGCCGCAGAGTGGCGAGCTTTCGAAACAGCAAGGCGTCATCCCAGGAGTTGAATAGCGACGTGGCCAACCGCCGCGCATTGCCAATGGAGGAATGCCAGTCCCGCCAATTTCTGGGTATGTTCTCAAGGTGCTGATAGCGAGATAAGGTTGCGGCGGCGGCTTTTTCGCCCCAGCCACGTATGCCTGGAAATCCGTCGGCGGTATCGCCGAGCACCGCCAGATAGTCCGGAATCGATGGCGGCTTCACACCGAACTTGGCTTCCACGGCGTCTTCGTCCCGCAGGATGCCCCGTCGCCGGTCCAATTGAACCACTCTTGTCCCTCGAACGCACTGGGCGAGATCTTTGTCCGGCGTGCAAATGATTACTTGCCGCACGCTCTCATCCCGCGCTGCCTTGGCTGCGGCGGAAGCGAGTGCGTCATCGGCTTCGTGCTCGACCATGGGCCAAACCACCACACCCATCGCGTCCAGAGCTTCCTCCAGGGCAGGAAACTGGGAGAGCAACGCCTGAGGCACGCCGGCGCTGGTCTTGTACCCGGCATACAGGTCGTTCCTGAAAGACTCGACTACATGATCGGTTGCCACACCGACGTGAGTTGCGCCCTGCTCGATCATCGACAAAACAGACCTGAGTACCGCGCGGACGGCGCCGATTTCTCGGCCATTCACATCCTGCGCGCCGGGGACGGCGTAAAAGTGGCGGAACAACTCATACGTCCCGTCAATCAAGTGCACATCCATAGGGCCCAGTATACGGTAATGCTACGGCTGGAGTTTGTAGTCATGGTGTGGCCGGACCGGCCGGAAGGTGGTCTCCCAAGTAGCGCGCGAGGAGGCTGTGTACATGGAGCATCATGTCCTAGAATGTAGGAATAATGTCATTGCTGGCTCAATCCAGACAGCCCGTCGTCCAAATTTCTCTCGACCTCACGTCAATCGACGAAGCGCTGGACCACGCCCGCAAGGCGGTTCGCGCCGGTGTGGACTGGCTGGAGGCCGGGACGCCGCTGATCCTGGCTGAAGGGTTACGCGCCGTTCAGGCGATTCGCCGGGAGTTTCCCAAGCATCCGGTCGTGGCCGACCTCAAGACTATGGATGGCGGATACCTTGAGGTCGAGATGATGGCCAAAGCGGGCGCCACCCACGTGGTGGTGATGGCGCGAGCTCACCCAGCAACAGTGAAAGCGGTCGTCAAAGCGGGTCGAGATAACGGCGTCCGTGTAATGGGCGACGACCTCGGCTGTGAAGACAAGCCGGCGGCAGCACGAATGCTCGAAGACCTGGGTGTGGACTACATCGTCCATCACACCGGGTATGACGAGCGCCGCGACCCTGAGGTCATCGCTGCGCGTCACGGTCGCGCCCCAAGCCCCTTCGATGAGTTGGAAGCGGTCGTAAAGGCTGTGAAGATTCCGGTGCAAGCTGTAGGTGGACTTTCTGTAGAACAGGTGCTGCAACTACCCGAATACGGCGTCTATCATCTGGTGCTCGGTGCGCCACTGACGGTTGACGCGGATTCCTTCAAGTCGCCCGCCCATGACCTGGAAGGCCTGTTGAGAGAGATCGTGGACAAGCTGGGGAGGTAGCCATCCGCTCATGTCCGGTTCCGGACGGTGCTGTCGCGAAATGCGACACCGGCGCAGGGTCCCGAGGGTTTGAGTTCTGCCGTTTACCCCTATCTATTCATTCTGTTAACGAAGCTGGACCACTGGCAGCTGAAGTGCCCTGAAAGGGTGGGGTAAATTAAAATAAATTAGCGGGTGTGCTTGCTCGTCACTCGCCACTCGTCACTTGCCACCCTCCGGGGAAAAGCGCGAGAGGTCAGTTATGGGAACACTGATCCAGAATCTTCGCTACGCCTTGCGCATGGTGGCCAAGAATCCCGGCTTCACGGCGGTGGCAGTAATTACTCTGGCGCTTGGCATTGGGGCGAACACTGCCATCTTCAGTCTGGTCGACGCCTTCTTGTTAAGGCGTTTGCCGGTGAGGAGTCCGGAGCAGCTTGTTTTTGTCGATCGGGTGTCGCCCAATGGCAGAACCGCATATGAC
>DATJKY010000439.1:0-6931 GCA_035490955.1 Terriglobia bacterium
GGCCGAGAGAAGCCGGCGCGCGTCGTCGAGGGTTCGCACACCGCCGCCCACTGTCAGCGGTATGAATAACCGGCAAGCGACGCGATGGACGGTGTCCATTAGGGTTGCCCGGCTTTCACGGGAGGCCGAGATGTCGAGCATTACCAGTTCATCGGCGCCCTCGCGGTTGTAAGTCTCCGCCAACTCGCCCGGATCGCCGGCGTCGCGCAACTCCACAACGCGGATGCCTTTAACCACGCGACCGTGCTTGCAGTCAAGGCACGGGATAATGCGCTTTGCAAACATGCAGTTCGTTCCTTGTTCTTGGTTCGTTGTTCGTGGCACTTAGCCTTCAGCCGGGTTATGCCCGCCGAAACATGAATTCTGTTCACGCTTTGTTCCCGGAATGTAGGGCCGCCCTTGGGTCGGCCCTGCAGCACGGGTCGGTTGCCGCGACCACTAACCAAGAACTAAGACCAAGAACGAATGACGAAGGACCAAGGACGTCTGGTAGTCATTCAATGTTCGAGAAAACTCCTTAAAACTCTTAATCCCACCTCACCCGATTTCTCGGGGTGGAACTGTACCGCCCGCACTGAATCGAACTCGACGGCCGCCGCGAACCTCTCCCCGTACCGGGTGACCGCGGCGGTCTCGCTCGTCACGGGCGCGTAATAGGAATGGCAATAGTAGACAAAACTTCCGTCGCCGACCTGCTCGAAAAGACCGCCACGGCGCTGAATCTCAAGCTGGCTCCAACCCACATGCGGGACTTTGAAGGCGTCTTGGAAGCGCCGAACCCGGCCGGGCAGCAGCCCCAGGCCCGCGGCTTCCCTGGCCTCGTCACTGCCTTCGTAGAGCACCTGTAGACCGAGGCAGATGCCGAGAAAGGGTTTGCCCTTGCCTAACGCCTCTCGCAAAGCCTCGGACATATGGCGCTCCGTCAGGGCTTTCATCATGGTCCCGAAATGCCCTTGGCCAGGAAAGATGATCTTCTGGGCGACGGAGAGCTGTTCTGGACGGTCTACAGACTGAGCTTGATAGCCGAGGTAGCGAACGGCTTTGAGAACAGAACCCACGTTACCGGCGCCATAATCGAGCAAAGCGATCATACATTTAGTCGCTCGGCCGGGCAGGCCGAGAGGCGGTCAACTCAGATGACCCATGGGTTGATGACTGGGACGGAAAGGTCGTCAAAATGCGACGTACTTCGAGTCGCGAGCGTAGCGTGACAGGCGAGCACTATGCCGGCGATCATCGTGTCCCTCAACTCACAGGGGCGTCCTCTCTGGTGCCGAGCAGCCATGAGGTCTGCCGCTTCTTTGGCGGCAGCCGTATCGAACGGAGCAATCCGCCCTCCAATTTTGTCGGCGAGGACCGTCTCGAAAGCTCGCACCAGTAATGTGCGTCGATGCCCGAGCGGCATCGTCTGGAATCCGAGCCGGATCTCGAGGATCGTCACCGAAGTCGTCCACACGGATGTTCCAGGCTGCTTGTCCAGCCAATCGATCACAGGTTTGTCCGGTACGCGGCGCATAAGCGCCGAAAGCACGTTGGTATCCAGGATAACCATTAATCAAAAGAGGCAGGAGTAATCTGATGTCCGCGAAGTTCAGGAATATCAGCGTCCAGGCCGATCTTCGTAAACAAGGATGCGATTTCGGTTCCCAGCCCCCGAACCGGACTACTTTCTTCCTTGGCCGCGTTGCGCAGAATGTCTCGCACTTCTTCCTCCATGCTACGGCCATGCCGTTTCGCGCGGCGCTGCAGCCGTGATTTGACCTCAGCCTCGATATTTCGAACCACGAATTGGGCCACACGTCCTCATTTCTGATATCACGATATCACAAAATTGACACGCGCATCAACAGGCCGGGGCAGAGACGGCAGAGACGGCACGTCCCCTCAGTCCGTCAGTCCTTCGGTCGTTCAGTCCCCTGGTCGTTCACTCGGGGCTTCAAGGGACTGAGCGAATGAAAGACTCAGGAACTGAAAGACCCTTACAGCAGCCCCTTGGTGCTGGGGAGTTGGCGTTTCAAACGAGCGTCACGCGAACAAGCGTAGCGCAATGCGCGGGCGAACGCTTTGAATAGGGCTTCGACCACGTGGTGGCTGGACCGCCCGTACAGCACTCGGAGATGTACGTTGGCCCTCGAGCCGGAAGCGAATCCCTGGAAGAAATCTTCCAACAGTTCGGTCTGAAGGTCGCCGAGGCGCTCAGGTCTAAGGGGCGCCTTCAGTACGAGGTAGGGGCGACCGCTCAAGTCGATAGCCGCCACCGCCAGCGTTTCATCCATGGGCATTATGAAGTAGCCCGCGCGGTTGATGCCTCTTTTGTCGCCCAGCGCCTGCCGCACGGCCTCGCCCAGGACAAGGCCGGTGTCTTCGACTGTGTGGTGCTGATCGACGTCCAGATCGCCCCGCGCTCGCAGATCCAGATCGAAGCCACCGTGACGGGTGAAGAGTTCCAGCATGTGATCGAGAAAACGAATGCCGGTGGAGACCGCGTACCGGCCCCGACCGTCAAGGCTCAAACGGGCACGAATGTCAGTCTCCGTCGTGCGGCGATCAACCCTGGCGGAGCGGACCTTCATGCGAAACACCCTGTCGGGGAGTAGGTGGCGAACTCACGCCAGGCGCCCGAACCGTCACGCCTGTCCATCAAGTGCTCGTGGCGCTTCAACTCTCCGATCAGAAATCGCGTTTGAGCGGCGGAGCCAACTGTGATGCGGAGGTAGTCTCGAAGATGCGGGTCGTAGTTCCAGTCACGCACCAGGATGTTTCGTTTACGAAGACGGCGAGCGATTTCCTCGGCCTTTTCGCCGAAACGGGCCAAAACAAAGTTGGCGGCACTGGGCGCGTATGGAACCCCCAGTGCGTCGAGAGCGCGACAAAGCTCAGCCCGGCTCGCGCGCACTATCTGAGCGTAGCGGCGGACATAGTCCTTTTCCTTGCCGGCCTCGAGAGCGCAAGCCAACGCTAGGGAGTTGACGGGAAAAGCGCTATGGGCGCGCCGCATCATCGCCAGCAGTTTGGAATTTGCGAAGATGAATCCCATGCGCAACGCTGCCAAACCGAAGGCTTTGGAGAAAGAGCGAGTGACCACGAGATTCTGGAAATTGTTGATCCACGGCAACACTGTTTCGCCGGAGAAGTCGAAATACGCTTCGTCCACCAACACGAGAGTGTCCGAAGCCGCGCGCAGGAGGGTTCTCAGGTCACTCTTCGAGATCAAAGTTCCTGTAGGGTTGTTGGGATTCGCTAACGCTACCCATCGGGTGCGCTTGGTGAGCGCGGCCAGAATCTTCTGCACCGGCAGGCGCAAGTTCTCGTCGTAGTGAACCACGGTGGTCTTTCCTCCCGCGACGGAGTGAAAGAATTGGTACATGGGGAAGGTGGGCGCGGGAATCAGAAGCACGTCACCCGGATCGACAAACGTATCGCAGACCAGTTTGATGGCGTCGTCGACTCCGTTGCTGAACAGGATTTCATCGGCCGAAACCTCAAAGAACTTCGCCAGGGTTCGACGGCACTCTTCGTACTCGGGATAACGTGACAACCAGTCGGCGTTCAGGGCGCGGCGAAGAGTCCGCAGCACCTGCGGGGCGCATCCGATCGTGTTTTCGTTGAAGTCGAGCCTTAGCTTGCCGGACCGCCCTTCGCGCGGGGGGCGATACTTCTGCAAGGACTCGACAGCCTTACGCGGTCGGATCATTGCTAAACCTCGTCTCCACAGAATGTGCGTGTGCCTTGAGGCCCTCCGTTGTTGCCAGCGTCACAATGCTGCGGCAAAGATGTGAAAGCCCTTGGCGCGAGAGCTTCTGCACCGAGATCATCTTCACAAAATCTGCGCTGCTGAGGCCGCCGCGCGTGCGGGCGGCTCCTCCCGTGGGCAGGATGTGGTTTGTCCCAGCGACGTAATCGCCCGCTGCGACCGCACTATAGCCGCCCAAGAAAATTGAGCCGGCAGCCCGGATTTGCGGCAGCAGCCCTAGTGCGTCGTCGAGAAGCGTCAGGTGTTCAGGAGCGAACTGGTTGACGAGGTCGACGCCCTCGGCGGCGTCGCCGGTGATGATGATGGCGCCTTGGCGACTGAGGGCCTTCCTGGCCACAGCCGAGCCCGCGGGTGAGCCTAAGAGGGCGGCAATCGACCTCTGAACCTGGAGCGCGAGCTGGCGGGAACTCGTAATGAACACGGCCACCGCGTCGGCGTCGTGTTCGGCTTGAGCGATGAGCTCGGCAGCAATCCAGGCCGGACGGCCTTTCGAGCCGAGCACCACAAGCTCTGTTGGACCAGCAACAAAATCGATCCCACATTCCCCGGCCACCAGTCTCTTGGCGGCGGCGACGTAGCGGTTGCCGGGACCCACAATTTTGTCAACCCGGGGAACGCTCTCGGTTCCGTGAGCAAAGGCGGCGATGGCTTGTGCTCCACCCAGGCGAAAGACTCTCTTGAGCCCGAGAAGGTCGGCAGCCACCAGCACCGTGGCCGCCGGTCGTGGGCACGCTATCAGAATCTCCGGTACCCCTGCCACCAGTGCGGGAATCGCACTCATCAACACCGTGGAGGGTAGGGCAAAGCGACCTCCGGGAACGTAGCAAGCCACACGTTCGAGCGGCCGTACGATCTGACGGAGCTTGATGCCTCTGCTCGGTTCTGTCTGCCACGGTCGCGGCAACTGCAAGCGCGCTACGGCTCGAATGTTCCTCGCGGCGAGGTCGAGCGCAGCAACAAAGCCAGAGGGAACCTGGCGATAGGCTTCACCGATCTCCTCGGCACTCACCGTAAAACCCGTCCTACGAAGGTCCAGCCCGTCAAACTGACGGGCGTAGCGGACGAGTGCCCGGTCGCCGTTTCGCCGCACGTCTTCCAGAATGCGCCGGGCAGTGGCTTCAGCCTCGCGCAGTCGGGATTGGCGCGCCCGAAGCACCCGGCCTAACGCTTTCTTATTATTGCCCAGGATAATACTAACAGTCATATACGCAAGAGCCAGAAGTGCGGATCAAAGGTTAAAGTATAAGTATAAAGGATAAAAGCTGCGCCGTGCTCTTTTACGCTCTAACCTTTGAGGTTGCTTCTGACTTCTGACTCCTGACTTCTGACTCCCGCTCTTCTCACATCACAATCTTGTTCAGGGGATACTCCACAATACCTTGCGCGTTCGCTGCTTTCAGTCGAGGGATAATCTCCCGCACCGTCTTTTCGTCAATCACGGTGTTCACAGCCACCCAGTCGGGTTCGCTCAGATTCGAGATCGTCGGCCGCTTCAAGGCGGGCAGCACGCTCAGGACCCTGTCGAGGTCGTCCCGCCGCACGTTCAGCATCAGCCCCACCTTACCGGTCGCCTGAATCGCGCTCTGCAGCAGCAGAATCACCGTCTCGATTTTATTGCGCTTCCATTCATCCTCCCAAGCGACATGATTGACGATGAATTTTGTGTTCGACTCCAAAACCGTCTCGATGATCCGTAGCCCGTTGGCGCGCAGTGAAGAGCCCGTTTCCGTGACTTCCACGATCGCGTCGGCGAGCACAGGGGGCTTCACCTCGGTAGCGCCCCAGGAAAACTCGACCTTGGCCTTAACGCCATTTTGGCTGAGGTAGCGTTCCGTCACTTTGACAAGTTCAGTGGCGATCGTCTTGCCTTCCAGGTCCTTGATACTGCGGTAGGGCGCCTTCTCGGGAACAGCCAGCACCCACCGGACCTTGCCCATGGTCTGCTTGGCATACACCAAGTCTGCCACCTCGACTACGGCGGCTTGATTCTCCAGGATCCAGTCCTTCCCTGTCAGACCTGCGTCCAAAACACCGTCTTCGACATAGCGCGCCATCTCTTGGGCGCGGATCAGCATGCACTCGATTTCGGCGTCGTCGATATGCGGGAAGTAGGATCGCGGGTTGATCGTGATCTCGAACCCCGCACGGCGGAAGAGCTGGACCGAAGCTTCCTGCAGGCTTCCTTTGGGGAGTCCCAGTTTCAGTCTCATTGGTCCTCCTGGCTGGCTTCGACGTAGACCTGGTCGGGGTCGAATTCGCGCTTGAGGATAACCTCTTCTCCCTCCGGGGTAACTTTGCGGAAGAAACACGATTCGTAACCAAGGTGGCAGCAACCCGGCCCCATCAAGTCCGCTTGAATCAGCAGAGCGTCCCCATCGCAGTCAACTCGGATCTCCCGCACGACGAGACGGTGTCCGGAGGTTTCTCCCTTCGTCCAAAGCTTCTGCCGGCTGCGGCTGAAGAAGGTCACGTAGCCGGAGCGAAGAGTCTGTTGGTACGCCTCCAAGTTCATGTACCCCAACATCAACACTCTTCCGTTCCCGTTGTGTTGAACGATTACCGGGATCAGTCCGTCCTGGAATCTCATCTGCATTTCCTGCGCACCTCGCCCCGAATCGTCGATCGAGGAACGGGGCGGTTCTGCGCCAGCCCTCGCTCCACCCTACTGACAGCGTAGGAGCCATGACCCCTCACCCGGCTCTCCCGCGACTGCGGGATCGCCACCCTCTCCCCTGGGGCCCCACGGGAGAGGGCAAGAATCTGGAAACTTCAGCCGTCTCCCCAAGGGAGAGGGCAAGAATCTAGAAACTTCACCCGCCTCCCCAAGGGAGAGCGCAAAAAATTTAGAAATCTCAGCCCTCTCCCTTGGGGAGAGGGTGGCGAGCGTAGCGAGCCGGGTGAGGGGTCTCTTGCTTGCAACGTCGCCCAAAAAGACCTGACTCAAAAAGTCAAGTTCCAAAGCTCAAGTCTGCCAGCCTACCCTCCCCGAGGTCCGAGTCTTTCCAGCGATTCAACTACCTTTTGGTAGTGGGCGGCAAGTTCTGCAAGGCGGTCCTCCACGGCTCTCACCACGTCCTGCGGCGCTCGACGGCGGAAGCCGTCGTTATGGAGCTGCCCTTTGAGCCGGACCATCTGCTGCTCGATCTTTGACTTCTCGCGCTCCAACCGAGCGCGCTC
>DATJKY010000440.1:0-2149 GCA_035490955.1 Terriglobia bacterium
CAAGCGATCGGTGAGATCTTGGGGACGGTACGAGACCCGAGCGGGGCTGTTCTCCCCAGAGCTAAGATTACAGCGATCCAGACCGCTACCGGTCTTACCCGCTCGACGATTTCGGACACAGAGGGGACGTACACCTTACCTCAGCTTCCCGTGGGTAGCTACGAGGTTACGGTGGAAGCTCCCGGCTTCAAGAGCGCCACTTCCACGGGAATCACCCTGGACGTCAGCCAGCAGAGGCAGGTGGACTTCACGCTTGCCTTAGCTAATGCCCAGCAGCAAGTCGAGGTCACAGCTACTCCAGCCTTGATGACAACCACGAACGGATCGCTCGGCGGCCTGGTTACCGGACAGCAAGTGCAGCAATTACCGCTCAACGGTCGCGAGATCACTAACCTCGTGATGCTGCAGCCCGGCATGAACCAGGAGACCGATTCAACGGGGTGGCTGGCTCCGGAATGGGCCGGTAACGGCAACCGGGGGCAGACAGAAGTCGCCATGCTGGACAGCATGGATACGACCGACGCGGAAATGGGGAATGTTCAGTTCTGGAATTTCAATCTCGACGCCATCGCTGAGTTCAAGGTCCTGCAGAACAATTATTCCGCAGAGTACGGCCAGGGTGGCGGCACGGTTGTGCAAATGGTGAGCAAGACGGGCACCAATCAGTTTCACGGTAGCGCGTTCGAGTTTTTGCGCAACAGTGTCCTGGACGCCCGTAACTTCTTCTCTACTACGGTTCCCCCGTTTCAGCGGAACGAATTCGGCGGCACCTTCGGCGGGCCCATCAGGAAAGATAAGACCTTCTTTTTCGTTGAATACGCCGGTTTCCGGCAGCGGCTGGGCGAGCCAACGGTCTTCCCTGTGCCAACGGCAGAGGAACGGCAAGGCAACGTGAGCGTCACACTCAACGGGCAATCTGCGCAGCTTATGGTTCCCCTGAATCCGACCGCGCAAAGCCTCCTGAACAGCTACCCCTTGCCTAACCAGCCCGGCGGGAGTTACGGGCCGAGGACCTACAACAATCAGTTCAAGGAACCTAGGAACGATGACCAATTCTCGGTGCGTGCGGACCAGACCTTTTCTGCTAAGGACTCTCTTTTCCTTCGCGCCTCGTACATCAACAATCTTCTGAAGGAAACGGACGCCGCCGCGGCTTCCATCAACCCGCTTTTCGCGCAGAGTAACTTCAACAACCCGCGCAACTATGCGGCGAGTGAGACCCACATCGTCTCACCCACGTTGCTCAATACGTTCAGCTTCGCACTCAATCGAGAGGTCACAGGAGTTACCCCCGGGACTCAGGCCATTCCCCAAGACATTTTCAGCGATGGCAGTCTGCAGAACTACGGACCAGATACGTTTATCACCAAGTATGTCATCACTCAATGGATTCCACAGGACAAAGTAACCTGGACCAAGGGCCGCCACACCCTTGATTTCGGGGCCCAGTTCCGCCGCGTGTGGGACAACGCCTTCGGGGTGTCCGTGGGCGGGCCGAATGGCATCTATCAGTTTAATCCTTTGACGCCGCTTCCGGTCGCGATCCCGGTGGTGGGTGGAGGGGAATTACCCGTCGGAACTCCGAGCCCGAACTCGTTGGTCAGTTTCATGGTGGGCGCGCCCTCAGCCTACACTCGAAGCACCGGAATGCCCGGATTTAGCGAACCCGGCAACCCTTCGCCCTACGGAGTTCGAGTTTGGCATCTCAACCTCTGGCTGCAGGACGACATCAAAGTCACGTCGCGGCTGACCGTGAACCTCGGCCTCCGCTATGAATACAATTCGGTACCGGTGGAAACGGGACATCGCTTGAATGCAATCGTGGACGACCCCCACTTTGGCGGAGGCAACCTGTACAGACAGTGGATCCTCAATCCGAGCCCGCTTTACTATCCAGACCATCGCGGATTCGGACCACGATTCGGCGTGGCCTACCGCCTGGGCCAGAAGACAGTTCTACGGGGTGGCTTCGGGGTGTTTACGAATGTGCCGCCTACGGTCTTTCCCGACCAGCCGCTGGTGAATTTCCCTCTGGCTACATTCTCCAGCCAAGCCAATCCGCCCTTTTCCGCAACGCCCTTGCCGGTGACTGGCGTGCCCCCGGTAACGAGCTTGTCCGGCCAGGTCATGCCGCCTAACGGCAACACTA
>DATJKY010000441.1:0-2834 GCA_035490955.1 Terriglobia bacterium
AAGCCCTCAGAAGCGCTTCCTCCCATTCCATTTCCGTTTGCCCTGTGGTTCCGCCGTGGTCTCCGGCTCCGGGCGTTCACGGTGACATTATCATTCTGCTTCGCAGCCGTACATCTGGATCTTGCCTGAAAATTCCGTCCCTTTCAGGGGGGAAGGCTTCGGCGGAGCCGGGGGTGGACAAAAGCCGGGGGTTTAGCGTCAGTCTTGCACAAACCGTAGTTAGAGCTTGTTTAAGCTGTGCTCTATACGTTAGCCGCATGAGCAGTTTCGTTTACGTATTGGTATTTGTAGTGTGCTCCCCTGCTTATCGCGGGTGTATAACGACAACGAGCAATCAAACTTTTTCCAGTCGTCAGGAATGCGTCGAAGCCGCAGGGCATCTGGCAGGGGTGCAGTGTGCGACGTGCAAACCGCGCAGAGTGTTCGTTCAGTAGTAGGCCCCTGTCCGCTCGGTCCCGCTCACTAACACATCGACCAGCCGGCTGCGCAACGCGGGCAGACTAGTCTCTCGCGCCAATCTGTGTTCTCGTCTCGGAGACCATCGCTCGGTTCGATCGGGGCCGGGTCAATAGCCCCCGCCATGCCCGGATAGGGTGTTTGGACATTGGCCCGCTGGTGGACAGACAATGTCAATCGCTCTTGTTGTTGCGCAGATCGGAAACGCCAGTACTAGGGCGCCGGCGACGATTGCCTGTGCGATCATTCGCATCATTGCTGTTCCTGATCATTCATCGAAGGCTGCAATTAGCCGACTTACCGCGGCATGAGGATCAATGGGAAAACGGGTGCCGGTCTGGCAGGGCGGCCAAGGCTGGAGCATTCTCTAACGCCGTCGCCGCCTTTACTGAGCAGCGAGGCTTGGCTGGAGCCTCTGCTTGGTGATGAGCCAGTAATAGACCTCCACCAATGCGTGACGCCGGAATAAGTAGTTGTCGGCACCAAGGGGCGGCACCGGGAACACTCCAAAGCGGCTCGATGGATGCATGGTTTTGATCCGATCCTCGTAGAAATCTCCGAAATAGCCGCCAGGTCCGTGCCTATGGTTGAATACCTCGGCGTCGATTAATGCACCGGCATCCAGCGCGGTGGGATTTTCGCGGGTCAACACTTCGGCCTGTATGTCGTTCAGTTCAAGGTTCATAACGGGAATATAGGATCAACCGCCAGAAACATCTAGGAAAGCTATACAGTGGTCGATCGACGAGCCTCATAACGGGCCTGGGAGGTCGTTCCGCCCACCCACGAGGTCACTGGAGTGGACGTGAGGGGACTGGGGAGGCATTGGGGACCTTGCAGTCCCCTACCGGTTCTTTCAGCAATGAGGGCCTACCTCGTGCAAGCCTCAATGAAGGCTCGACCGAATGGGGTAAGAGCTACTGTACGCAGGGGAACAACTCCAAGTGAACGAATATCGTCGCCGCTGGAATATATGCATCCGAGCCTTTCCAAGTTGCTCAACGACGTAAGGACTTCAACACTGGGATCATTGTTGATCGCATCAACGCCTCGAAAATATGCAGATATTGCTTCTTCCGGTAGCTTACATGCCCAGACTGCATTTGAAGAGCCATCTGGACTAACAGGGCTGGCTAGTTCAATTGCCGTCAGATTTCTGACATCGAGCGTTGTCATCTCGACCAAAACCGAAACGAATGCGCGGCATAACTCGATCCCACTGCTTGCGTCGCCTCCGTTGACGAGTAGTCGGGCCCAGATCTCCTGAAGATCGTCATTTTGTTCGAGGGTTGCACTTTCGAGAAGCGGCACCGCGATACTCAGTGGGATCTTCCGGGTCGGTCCAGGCAATCCCTTCTCGACGAGGATATTGCGTACGCGGTCCATTAGCCTGATCAGGCGCTCGAAGCGAACCACTTTAAGATGATCCTCGAACATACCCACGAGTTCACGGAAGGGTCCGCTAATGAAGTGAGCGAGTTCCCGGCTGGCTTGTATTCCTTCCTTTGTAGCTTCCGCGGTAGCCTCAGCGGCCCTCGCCCATCCCCCGGTCGGGTCTGGCACGTCGTTCATTCCCCTGCACCCTGCGAAATTGGTGGTTGCGCCGAGAAATGGGACACGAGACCGTCTCGTGCAAGGATGTCACCTTCCAATGAATGCATTGGGGGCCTTGCCGGTACCTGCTACATCTGCCCCGTTAAACTGTGCTAAAAATTCGGGCGACTTTTGCCGGCCGCGCAAAGCCAAATCTCCCATAAGCACCTCTTCGGCCAGTGGGGCGCGGGCTCATCCTCCGACGGCGGCGACCATACCCAGCGTCACGCAGGCACCTAGTCATTGACGGCTCTCTGACGGGTGGAGGCTATCTTTCGCGAATTGACGATCGCGCTGTAAGTCTGCCTAGGCGCGCTTCGTGTTGAGAGCTGAGCCCGTTGCTGTTTTGACGGGGCTCTCTTTTATTCCCGAGGGCGCCGGTCGGCACCCAAGCCATCGTGAGTGGCAGCTTCGTCCACCTCTTTGCGGTAGCCCATGGCGAACCCGAGAGCCCAGACGCAGACCGCGCAACCGCAGACCACAAAGAGGATCCGAGCGGCGCCCAGTGCCCACGCCAATAGGGCGTCCGAATAGCGGAGGCGCTAGATCATTTATTGGGAACGCAACCACCCCACTACCACTCGCCCCACCAGTCACGTCGGAGTTCCTGATGCCAGCCGCTGCCACACGCCTCGTCTCCCAGCCCAAATAACTGCGCCATGTCAAGCGGGCGCCAGCTGTCATTTTTGCCGCTGGGCACCACCTGTGCCGAGATGGCGGCAAGGGCTACGACGCCAGTAAGTGCGGCAACGATGATGCGAATGTCAGCCTCCGTCGCGCACCCC
>DATJKY010000442.1:0-6590 GCA_035490955.1 Terriglobia bacterium
GCGAATGGCGGATCGAGCGGCTGGAGGCCGGCGGCACCGTCATCGGCCTGCTCCCGCAGTTCCCCTATCGTCAGGCCGGCATCGCCCTGGAGGCGGGCGACCTGCTGGTCATCTACACCGACGGCGTGAGCGAGGCCATGAATCCCGGTAATGAAGAGTGGGGCGAAGAGCGCATGATGGAGGCCGTCAAGCTCTGTGACGCCCTCGGCGCCGCGGAGACGATAGACCAACTCATGCGCGCCGCCGACGATTTTGCCTCCGGCGCCCAGCAGCACGACGATATGACCCTGGTTGTACTGCGCGTCCAAGAGGAGCCGGCCTTGGCAGGCTGATGAAAAGACCTCGGCGATGTCATCCCAAGTGTCACCTGGGCCTTCGGTCCACCAATAGGGACGAGAGTCGCCGCACCTGTCATTCCGAGCGGAGCGAGGAATCTGCTTCTTCTGTTTTTCACCGTCAAAAGCAGATTCCTCGTCGCTCGCTCCTCGGAATGACGGAGCTGGGTCGACATAGCGCCGCGAAGAGCTCGGCATGACAGGGCCGTTTCTCATCAAGCCTAGAGGTCGAGGGGTAGCGGGTTCTTGCCTGTAATCAGCCTTGCCGACCGGCTGAACGTGTAGTAGTTCCACGCCCACTGCAGGAACACCAGCAGCCGGTTCTGGAATTCCACGATGTACATGAGATGAATGAATAGCCAAACCAGCCATGCAGGGAGACCCGAAAGGCGGACCCAGCGCAGATCGGCCACGGCGGCCGCGCGGCCGATGGTCGCCATCGTTCCTTGATCGAAGTAATGGAAGGGCTCCAGGCTCTTGCCGCGGAGCCGGTGCTGGATGACTTTGGCCACGTAGCGTCCCTGCTGTATAGCCGGCTGTGCGATTCCGGGCAGAGGCTTGCCACCCTGATGGCTGAAATGGGCGAGGTCGCCAATCACCAAGATCTCGGGATGACCCGGCAGGCTGAGGTGGGGTTCGACCACAACGCGACCACTGCGGTCCAAAGCAGCTCCCGTCTTGCTTGCCAGGATACGGCCGAGGGGTGATGCCTGCACGCCCGCCGCCCATAGGACCGTTCGTGTAGAGATGGTTTCCGCAAGCTGGCCCTGGCGAAAGGTCACGGCTTCAGGTGTAATATCGGCAACGACGGCACCCGTCCGGACGGTCACACCAAGGCGGTCGAGCATTCTCTGGGCACGGTGCGAAAGCGGAGGAGGAAAGGTTGGCAGCACACCGTCCGCTCCTTCCACCAGCAGAATCCTCGCCTCCGAGGGTTTGATATTGCGAAAGTCATGCTTCAGTGTATCGTTCGCGATCTCGCCCAGCTGGCCCGCGAGCTCGACGCCAGTAGGCCCGCCCCCCACGATAACGAACGTCAGCCACGCCCTGATCTTCTCCGGATCGGACTCGCGTTCCGCGGCCTCGAAGGCGAGGAGAATGCGACGACGGATGTGGGTGGCGTCCTCAATCGTTTTCAGGCCGGGCGCCAAGTCTTCCCACTGGTCTTTACCAAAATAATGATGCCGGGCGCCAGTGGCAACGATCAGCGTGTCGTAGCCCACTTTGCCGTCGCTCAGCACCACGGTGCGATTGGCCACGTCAATGTCAACGGCTTCGGCCAGCAGTACCCTGGTATTCTTTTGATGGCGGAGTACACGCCGCAAGGGGGCGGCGATGTTGGCGGGAGAGAGAGCGCCCGTCGCCACCTGATAGAGCAAGGGCTGGAAAAGATGGTAGTTGCAGCGGTCAAGCAACGTGACCTCCAGCGGCGCCCCCTTCAGGGCGAGGGCCGCCGAAAGGCCACCAAAGCCGCCGCCGATGATCACGACCCGGTGGGGGGTCGACGGATTGACAGATTGGCCCAGAATGGCTCGATTACCCGATCGCCCAATCACTCAATTTCTCAGCAGGTGTCGCAGCGCACCTACCAGATCAGGGTAGCGGAAGACGAACCCGCTCTCCAGCAGGCGGGCGGGTACCACGCGGGCGCTGGCCAGTAGCAGCGCGTCCGCCATTTCACCCAGGGCCAGGCGCGCCACGAAGGCGGGCATGGGAAACAGAGTAGGGCGCGAGAGTACTCTGCCCAAGGTCCGCGTGAAGTCGCGGTTGGTAACGGGATTCGGCGCTACCGCGTTCACCGGCCCACGAAGCGAATCATGGGTGAGGGCGTGGTGAATCGCGCTGGCTACGTCGTCGAGAGCGATCCAGCTCATATACTGGCGGCCGCTTCCGATCACTCCCCCAGCTCCCAACTTGAAAGGTGTCAGCATTTTTGCCAGGGCGCCACCCGCCTGGCTGAGCACGATACCGATGCGGAGGTTGACGACGCGGATGCTCTTAGCGGCAGCCGGCTGGCATGCAGCTTCCCATTCCCTGCAGACGTCGGGAAGAAAGCCCGATCCGGATGCGCTGTCCTCCCTTAAGATCTCATCACCGCGATCACCGTAGTAGCCGATTGCGGAGGCACAGACCAGCACCTTGGGGGGTGGTGACCTGCGTCCAATAGCATCACACAGAACCCGAGTGTCCTTCACGCGGCTGTCGCGGATCAAAGCCTTGCGGCCTGGGGTCCATCTCGCGCCGGCGATGTTCGCGCCGGCCAAGTGGACGACCGCATCCGGTTCGTCGCGGCCGGTAGAGAGTATCGTGCCCCGCTCCGGATCCCAACCCCAGCTCTCACCCTGAGTCGGAGTCGGTGATTGTGATCGAACCAAGCGGATCACGCGATGGCCACTGGCAGTTAGGAAAGGGACCAGCGCCGATCCGATGAGCCCGCTCGAGCCGGTGACAAGGATTCGCATAGGTCGCCGGCCCCTGTGTTAATGGGTGGCGATGTCCTCAGTGGTGACGCGGTGACGATAGCCGAACAGCCGCTAGAGTTTCGCGCCGGAGAGCACCGCTTAACAGCCTGTCCAGGGGCCGGTCCACGAGTAAAGCATACTCCAGGCGATCAACCAAGTGACAGGTTGAATCGCTCGTCGGGCTTCAGGCGATGGCGCGGTCCGAATGCAGCGGGTCGGTTTCGTGCGTCTCGGGTCGCGCTCGAATCGCGGCTGTCGTAGCGGCTATCGACCCTTCTGATTCTGCAGGAACACGGTAAGTGCCTGGAGCTGTGCATCTGTCAGGTTCTTGAACGGTGGCATGATCGATCCGGAGACGTACTTGGGCGGATCCTTGAAGTGCCCTATCAGCCATTCGTTTGCGCGCCCGCGCGTTCCCTCGACGGTCAGGTCGGGTCCGACCCTTCCGCCCTCGCCTTCAAGCTGGTGACACATGAAGCATCCTTCCTGCCGATACAGGGTCTTGCCATAGGCGATTAGCTCTGCCGTGGACTGGGCAGGCGTAGCCGCAGGGCTGGCCTCTGCATTAACGCGGGGCAGGCTGTGAATGAAAAGCACCAGCCTCCAGGTGTCTGTCTCGGAGATGCTCGACTTCCATGACGGCATGCCGGTGAGGCGTACGCCGTTCTGAATGATCCAGAAAAGCTCGGCGTCCATCCAGTGCTGCACGTGTGGTGAATTGAGGTCCATCGCCGGCGGGTACATGTTGCGGCCCAAGTCTGTTCCGCGGCCATCCGCGCCGTGGCAGAGCGCACAGGACTGCGTATAGATCTTGTGGCCACCGTTCACCGCCTCGTCGTTGGCAGGCAGAGGGCTCTTGAGTTGTTGCGCTTCAATAGGGATAACGACGTCCTTGGCGACGTTGGCGAGCGTCGTCTCAACCCGGGAGGGCTGCTTGTGCGCCGTACATCGCAGCACCAGAACGGCCAGCCCACTCAACAGAACGCCTAAGCGGAAGGTTGCACTCTTATTCGCACGCGATGGACTCCTCTGCGTCGACTCATAGTCACAGCAAGCGTGTGACGCAGAGTTCATGGTTTTGGAACTCCGCCCTTCGACTTCGCCCACCGTCCCTGAGTGAAGCCGAAGGGAGGGCCGCGAGCTTGTGGAACGACGGTTCTTCGTCGGGACAAGCCGCAAACCTTCTGGGAGACGAAAGTCTACGCTACCCCTGAGCTGGCGAGCCGGCCCCTCACCACGTCCCTTATGGTGTCCTGCCCAGATTCTCATACCATCTCACGTTGCCGGTCGAAGCGCCCACACAGACGATATCCAGGCGGTCATCACCGTTGATGTCCGCCAGGGTCACGCCCGAGGCGGCCATCCTATTGTCGAGTTCCTGGCGCTCCCAGCCAGTTCCGAAGGGGCCTTTCGCGTAATAAGCGTAGAGGCTGGTTCCGGGGCCGCGGTATCCGGCTACGATCTCATCGTTGCCGTCGCCGTCGAGGTCGCCGCAAGCAAGAGCATGCCCATCGCGGAACGTGGAATCAATGACGTGCCGATTCCACAACTTTCCCGCCTGGGCGTCGTCATCCTCCAAGTACACTGCCACCTGGTCGCCGTGCCAGGGCTCGATGGTCGCGAGGAAACGGCGGCCACCCACCTTTCCGACACCGATCTCGCTTGAGCCTCGGTGTACCCCGAGATCGCCCTTCGCCGCTCCGGTCGCTGGCTCGTATCCCGCCGCAAGCTGGGTTCTCTTCCAGCGAAGATCCGCGCCCCGGCCCAAGGCATGGAACAGGTGAACCCCTTCAAAGCTGGCGGTCAGAATCTCGTCGCGACCGTCGCCGTCCCAATCCAGAACCTGGATACCATGCACTACTGTCAGCGTGTCGTCAATCAGGTGCGTCGTCCATTCTTCCGGTTTTCTTACACCCACGGCATGACCGCGTAGCAGTATCTCCGGCATCTCGAACCAGGTGAGACGCGCACCGACCTTATAGTCGGGTGGTTTTGCCCCCAATCCGACAATGGGAGCGTCGACTAGGGCCAACCGCCCGTCGCCAGTCAAGTCCGCCCAGCGCAGGCGGTGGGAAGTTGGTATCTGCCCGATCAGTTGTAGCGACCACTCGAACTCGGGCACGCCGGGCGGCTCGCACCACCAAATGCTGCCTCCGCGGTCGCTTTCCTCCAAGGCGAAATCGGAAGCAAGCGCCAAGCCTTGCTCGGGGTAACCTTCGCGGAACAACGGCGCCAGACTGATGTTCTTCCTGGTCTTGGTAGTAATGGCGTGGCTCTTCCACGACGGGTTCTCATACCACTCCACAACGCTCTGTTCGGAGCTCAGCGCCAGGATGTCCAGGCGTCCATCGGCGTTCACGTCCGCCACTGCCAGCTGGTATCCATGCGGAATCTCTGCGACATCATGGACTCGCCAGCGCGGAGGTTCCCTCACTGAGCCGCGCCCTCGGTTCTCCGCTCCAGCAGCGAGTCTCGACAGTGCCCCGCCAGCCAGTGCACTCGTCGCCGCCGTTTGTAAAAACTGCCGGCGATCTGTCCGTCGCCCGTGGTGCGTCGTCCGTTGTTGGGGCTTCATACGTGGTAAGCGCGTAGCGGTCCCACCTCAACTTGAGTTTGTCGAAGAGCGGCCCTCGGTCGCCGCGGCGACAGAGGGATCCCGCAGTCGCGGTAGAACGGTGTGAAGGGGCTCAACCGGCTATTCGTCGGAACGGCGCCAAGACTATCGGCAGGGGTTTCAGTTCGCGCCGGAGCGGGTCGAGCGATAGGCCTAGCGCCTCGAGGGTAAAAGCACCTAGCAGCGTGCTGTCGCCTTCCTCGCCGAAAATGACATCCGCGACGCCCACGCGCTCGCCATACCGGAAGACAGCGCCCCCCTTCTTTCGAGCGATTTTAGATCCATTGGCGAGGCGGAACTCGTGAGTCGCCAGGGGCTGGATGCCAAGCCTCTCCAAAACGGCCGTCGGCACAACGGAGTATATGGCGCCTGAATCGATCAGGAATTCGATCTTCTCGGTGGTCTCGGGTTTTGCAGGGTTTCCGACCTCCACCTCCAGAACTGTCAATCCCACAGCCGTCCTCCTTGCCAAATTATCTATCTGAATTAAGGCTACCACGATCACCACAAAGCGGGGCAAGGGGATCTGCACTCACAATTTATGACGCGTCGACCTTCTCGTACATCGTCGCATGAGGGTGGTGCGACTCTTCGTAAGCAGCGATTTTCTCCTCGAAGCGCAGGGTGAGACCAATATCATCCCACCCGTTCAGCAGGCATTCGCGGCGGAAGGGATCGATGCTAAAGGTGAGCTGCAATCCGGTGCCATCGGTGATGGTTTGTGTCTCAAGGTCCGCAGTCAGTCGATACCCCTCCGTCTTTGCGACGCGACGGAACAGGTCATCGACCTGCGCGTCGGAGAGTGTTACGGGGAGGATGCCGTTCTTGAAGCAATTGTTATAAAAGATGTCCGCGTAGCTGGGCGCGATGAGGGTGCGGAATCCGTAATCGAGGAGTGCCCATGGAGCGTGCTCGCGGCTCGAGCCGCAGCCGAAGTTGGCGCGTGCCATCAGGATCGAGGCGCCCTGATAACGCGGCCAGTTGAGCACGAACTCAGGATTGGGTCTTTCGCCTTCGAGATAACGCCAGTCGTAGAACAAGACGCGGCCGAAGCCTTCGCGGGTAAGCGCCTTCAAGAACTGCTTCGGCACCATCTGGTCGGTGTCCACGTTAACCCGATCCATGGGGGCCACGAGGCCTGTGTGTCTTGAAAAGGGTTTCATTTCGCATCCTCGGCTA
>DATJKY010000443.1:0-7395 GCA_035490955.1 Terriglobia bacterium
CGAGCAGGGCTCGCGTTGTGCCATCGGCGTCATACAGGCCAAGGACGGGCCCGGTCTGCAATACTGTCAGAAGCGCCTGCACTTTATTTCCGTCGGCGTCGTACAGCGCGAGGCCGGGTCCAGCGCTTCTCATCCCCAGAATGGCTCGCGTGTTGCCCTCATCGTCCTTCAGCACAATCCGCCTCGCCTCGACCGTGCGCCCTTGGTGCCCTGCGGCGCTCATCAGGATCAGGGGGCTCATGAAGAGGATGAACAAGGCAGCGGCCATTTTGAGTTGCCTGTTTTGCCTTTCCAGTCTCTCCAGCCGTTCAAAGACCTCCAGTGTCTTCGATTCCATCGCATCCTCCCTTATGGCCTTATTCTAGCTTGGGTGCTGGTGCGTCAAGGGTGGTTGCATGGCGCAGCCGGCTCCCCCGTTCACGCCCACGGCGCACGTGTAGGCTATCGCTGTCCCCACGTCAGTCCTGACTCCTGCTCGGGGTGACTCCTCATCTCATTTGACGTATCATATGCGCATGAAACGTACAAATCTTGTGTTAGATGCGAAACTGCTGGATGAGGCCACGCACCTGCTGGGCGTAAAGA
Organism: Terriglobia bacterium; assembly: GCA_035490955.1. Lineage (GTDB taxonomy): Bacteria > Acidobacteriota > Terriglobia > UBA7540 > UBA7540 > DATJKY01. Next base: position 586 of record DATJKY010000443.1, read on the forward strand.
CCTACTCGGCTGCTGTCAACCTTGCCTTAGCGGAGGTCATGCGCCTTCGCAAGATTCAGGGCCTGCCTCAATTCTTTGGCCGGGGGCTTTGGCAAGGAGACTTGCAGGAAATGCGCGAGGACAGGGTCGAGAGGTGCCGCCGCCACAGCAGGAGACAGCAGCGGGGCCGGCGATGATCCTGGTCGACACCTCGGTCTGGATCGAGCTCCTCAATGGGAGTTTGGGCTCAAGGGTCTCCGAAAAGGAGTTGCTTAACTTTGCCACCTGCGGACCGGTGGTACAGGAGGTCCTGCAGGGCCTCCGCCAACGTCCGGAGAGCGAGGCCTTTCGCCAGGGGTTGTTGGCGTTGCCGATACTAAGCGATCCGTTGCCCAATGCCGCATTTCTATCGGCGGCCGAGATTTATCGTCTCGGGCAGGCAAAGGGCTACACGATTCGTTCCTCCACCGATTGCCTGATCGCTGCGATCGCTATCGACAACGGCGTACCAGTGTGGCACAAGGACCGGGACTTTGAATCCATCGCGCGGTGTACGGGCCTTCGCACGAAACCCTTCCGGTAAGACATTGCGTGGGACATCACACTACATGACGATCCGGCCCGAGTCCAAAATCCTACCTCCTAAATCCAAAATCCTCCTGCCGTTGGCAGCACTTTTCAGAATGGGTGTGACGTTCCGCAACACAGCCTACGCGCGTGGCTGGCTGAAGACGCAGCGGCTCGACCGGCCTGTGGTGAGCGTCGGTAACCTTTCGGTGGGAGGAACAGGTAAGACGCCCTTGGTGATGCTCATCGCCCAGTTGCTTTCACGAAAAGGTTGGAATCCTGCCATTTTGACACGCGGCTATGGCCGGCGTCGCCAAGCCCAGACGGTGGTAATGGCGCCGGATGTGGGTCGAAGTCCCGATCCTCGCGAGGTTGGCGACGAACCCGCGCTGCTGGCGCGGTCCCTCCCCCAAGTGCCAATCATTGTTTGCGCCGACCGTTACCGGGGCGGGCGCCGGGCGGAACGGTGCTTCAATGTAGGGGTGCATCTGCTGGACGACGGTTTTCAGCATCGAGCGCTAGCGCGCGATGTGGACGTGGTGGCCCTGGACGCGACTCAAGGACTCTCGGAACAGGCGTTGCTGCCGGCGGGGCGCCTGCGCGAGCCGCCGGCGGCACTCGGGCGCGCGCATCTTGTGATGGTGACCCGCGTCGAGTTAGGTGACCCGGGTCCGCTGGAGCGACAGGTGCGGCGGATTAATCCGCAGGCTGAGATTTTTCACGCCACTACACGGCTCTCGGAACTGGTGGATGTCCACACAGGCAGGACTTATTCGCCGGACGCTTTCCGAGGCGAGCCTGTAGCGGCTTTCTGCGGAATTGGAAACCCCGCGGCATTCTTTGCCGATCTGCGAGAGTGGGGGTTTTCAGTAGTAGGCGAACATTCGTTCCGCGATCACTATGTTTACGCTGGCGCCGGTTTCAAAGCTTTGAACGCGCTCGCCTGCCGGTCTCACCCGGCAGCCCTGGTGACCACGGAGAAGGATGCCATGAATCTGCAACCTCTGGACAGGAGTGCGGAGGTCCCCATACTCGCTTGTGTGATCCGGACCGAAGTTCTTGACCAGGGGGGGTTCGAGGAGGCACTTCTCGCCCGACTCAGGGCGACCAGGTCAAGGTAGAATCTCCAGATAGAGATGAAGGTCTGCGGACCTGTCATTCCGAGCGCGGCGAGGAATCTGCTTCTTCTGTTCTTCTCCAAAAGCAGATTCTCCGGTTTCTGGAGTCCGATGCCCCGCTCGAGCGGGACTCGGAGAACTCCACCGGAGTCCTGAAATCGGACCTCGTCGCTCCGCTCCTCGGAATGACAGGGCGGTGGGACTTTCGAGAAAAGCCAAGGGAGGCAAGAGTGTGATTGTCCGGAAGTGCTGTCTCGACGAGCCACAAAAAATCCTGGTTCGTGCCACCAACTGGCTCGGCGACGCGGTGATGTCCTTGCCGGCGCTGGAAGCTCTTCGCAGCCGCTTCCCAGAGGCGGAGATTGTGGTGCTATCTAAACCCTGGGTAAGTGAGCTGTACTGGCGGCACCCGGCTGTGACTCGTCAGATTGTCTACGATCCCAGCGCCGAGCACAGTGGCGCGAGGGGCTTCTGGAAGCTGGTCCAGCAGTTGCGGACGGAGCATTTTGACGCTGCCATTCTCTTTCAAAACGCCTTTCATGCCGCCGGGATGACCTGGTTGGCGCGGATTCCTGTCCGCATCGGCTACGGCAGCGATGGACGGAGCGGTCTGCTGACGGACGCAATCCAGCCACCGCCTCCGGAAGTCTACGGACATCAAGCCTATTATTACCTGGAATTGCTCTTCCGAGCGGGACTGATCGAAAAACCGAAAACCTTGACGGAAATCTGTGTCCGGCTGGAGCGCACCGAAGAGACCTGGGCAGGAAAACACCTCGATGCACTGGGCCTCCGGGGGCCGCGCTTCCTGGTGGGACTGAACCCCGGTGCTTCGTATGGTCCCGCCAAGCGATGGTTACCGGAGCGTTTCGCAGATCTGGCGGATCGATTCATTGGTGCCTTGCACGCCGACGTGCTGATCTTCGGCTCGCGCGAGGAACGGCCACTGGCGGAGACGATTGCCAGCGAGATGGAACACACGCCGCTCATCCTGGCGGGTGAAACCACGCTGCGACAGTTCATGGCCCTGCTGGCTCGCTGCCGCCTGGTCGTCACCAACGATTCGGGTCCGATGCACTTGACTGCCGCCCTCGGCGTGCCGCTGGTGGCCATCTTCGGTTCCACCGATGAACGGACAACCGGGCCCTTGAGCCCCCGCGCACGGCTGGTGAGCCAGCATGTCTCCTGTAGCCCGTGTGGGTTGCGAGAGTGCCCGATCGATTTCCGTTGCATGACGCGGATCAGCGTTGCCGAAGTATACCGAGTCGCCTTGGAACTGGTCAAAGAGGTGAGTGCGAAGTGAAACAGCCTGCTATACTGGAGGAGCTTACCGCTGCATTTCTGAAAACACCGTCACAGGCGTGTTAACGAAGATCAGTGCCAAAAACCGTGCTTCGCTGCTAGCCATTGTGAAGCGATTTCCGCGCCAGCGCGTGGCGTTGCTCGGCGATCTGGTGGCCGACGAGTTCCTGTGCGGCGAAATCGCCCGCGTGTCTCGTGAAGCCCCGGTCTTGATCCTCAAGCAGCGCGAGAGGCGCATCGTGCCTGGAGGGGGCGCCAACGCTGCGAACAACCTCGTTGACCTTGGAGCCAATTTGATTTTGGCCGGGGTGGTAGGCGAAGACGAAGCGGGCGAAGCGCTCCTGACCTATTTCCAGCGGAAGGAGGTTGCCTTGCGCTGGGTCCTGCGGTTGCCGGGTTACCAGACTCCAACCAAATCCCGCATCCTCGGAGTGCTGGGGCATGGCCATCCGCAGCAGATTGTTCGCGTCGATCGTGAGCCCAGCACCTTAGACCGTGACACCCGACGCCGTTTGAGCGAAAGCATTGTGCCGCAACTGAACGAGGCCAGTGGAATACTGATTTCCGATTATGGCTATGGGGCTACGGATGCTGTGGAAGTAGACTTTTTGCGCCGTCGTATCGCTTGGCGTCACCACTCCAGACCCCTGACGGTTGATTCCCGTTATGACCTGCTGCGTTATTCGCACGTCACCGCCTCGACACCGAATGAGCCCGAGCTCGAGGAAACCTTCAAGCGGAGAATCGGCAACGACCTCAGTCTGCTTGACCGACTGGCGACGCGGGTCCTGAAACGGCGATCGCTCCAGGCGCTGCTGGTGACCCGAGGGCGTGAAGGAATGGTGCTTTACGAAGACGGGCGGCGGCCGCGACGCCTGCCGATTTTCGGCTCGGACCAAGTGGCCGATGTGACCGGGGCCGGCGATACCGTGATTGCCGCCTTTACCTTGGCCCTGTCCGCGGGCGCGACCTTTCTCGACGCAGCCCTGCTGGCTAATTGCGCCGGCGGCTTGGCGGTGATGAAGAGCGGAACAGCGACCGTGACAGGTCGGGAGCTCGCGGAGGCCATACGGAACGCTTGAGCGCTACCGTCATGCCTCGTAGGGATCTGGCAGCGCTGGGCGAACGACTGCGTCGCGAAGAGCGACGCATTGCCTTTGCCAACGGTTGCTTCGACCTATTGCATGTGGGGCATGTGCGTTACCTGCAAGGAGCCAGAGAGCAGGGCGACGTTCTGGTGGTGGGGGTCAACAACGACCGCTCCGTCACGGCTCTCAAGGGTCCGGGAAGGCCTCTTCTTAAGGCCGAGGCACGTTGCGAACTCGTCGCCGCCTTGGAATGCGTCGACTACGTGGTGGTGTTTGATGAGCTCAACGCTGAAAGTGTTCTGCGAGACCTCCGTCCCGATGTACATTGCAAAGGAACGGATTACTCCGTCGAGACTGTTCCCGAGCGCGAAGTCATGAAAGCTCTAGGAGGGGTTGTTCGCATCGTGGGTGATGCCAAGAGCCATTCAACCCGCGAATTGGTGGCCCGGATGGCCAAAAGAATAGTGACGAGTGACACGTGACGAGTGACAAGTGCCGAGCGACAAGCCAGAACTTCAGAGTTTGGGGTGATGAATGGTAATGGAGAAGCCAAAGACCTGGTTTTTTTTGCTCACAAGAGCGGGCCAGTGGTCTCCCGCCTGCTTTCCGATTTGCGGAAAATGGTGAATGCGTTGCGGAAAGCGCTGTGGGCGGCGGTAAGTAAATGGTGTGCTTGCTCGTCACTCTTCCCGCCGCGCGGCGGGTCACGCGTCACTGTTGCTTTGGTGTGCCTGCTCGTCACTTGTCACTCGTCACTGTTGTTTTGCCATGCATTTTCTAATCGTTCGCCTGAGTTCGATCGGTGATATCGTCCATGCACTGCCGGCGGTGGTCGCGCTGGGGGAGGCATTCCCTCACGCTGAAATCTCCTGGGCTATCGAGCACCGCTACGCCATGCTGCTCGACGGCAACCCTTTTGTTCGCCGCCTCATCCCCCTCGACACGCTCGGCTGGCGGTCGAGGCTCGCCTCCATCTACACCCTGGAGGAGGTGGTGCGGAGCATTGTCGCGCTGCGCGAATTTCAGTTTGACGTGGCGATTGATTTCCAGGGGCTCATCAAGTCAGGACTCATTGGTTGGATCAGCCGCTCTCAGGAGCGACTGGGGTTTGCCGAAAACTGGTTGCGCGAACCGGCCGCCGGTGCCTTTTACACCCAGCGTGTTTCGCCCCGCGGCCGCAGGCACGTCATCGAAATGAATCTGGCTCTGGTCGAGCGATTGGGTGTTCCGGCGCTTCAACCGAGCGAGTGGCGGTTTCCACTGCCTCACAGCGCATCTCACGAGCAATTCGTAAGGGAAAGGCTGGCGGCACTCGGGGTCGAACAGTTTATTATCATCAACCCGGGTGGAGGTTGGACCAGCAAGCGCTGGTCGCCGGGAAACTATGCCGAGCTCCTCCGCCTTATCGAGCGGCACCATCGAGAACTCGGATGGAGAATCCTCCTCACGGGTTCGCCCGCCGAGGAAGGGCTCATCCAGGAGATCCTGGAGCGCTCGGGTTCAAAGCAGGCGACGTACTTCGCCAGTACGCTCGCGCAGTTCATAGCCCTGGCGCACCGGGCCGAGCTGTTTGTGGGCGGGGACACGGGACCGCTGCATCTGGCGGCGGCGGTCGGCACTCCCATTGTCGCCATCTATGGGCCGACGGACCGGGCGCGTAACGGCCCTTTCTCCACGACGGACATCACGCTTTCCAACAACGGGGCGATCGATCACACGCGACGCGCCCGTAAGCCGGCATTCCTTCCTGGCGTTGCAGTGGAGTCCGTGCTTGGAGCGATCCTGGAGCGGGTGGGGAGAGATCATGGATAAGGGCTACGCAGCGTGGGCGGCCCGCTGGCGCGTGCCTCTCGGCTTCACGCTGGCCGCCGCCTACTTAGTTTTCTCCCAACCGACTCGGTCAGGGCTCTTCGGGGGGGGCAGTCTCGCGCTACTCGGCGTCGCAATGCGCGGCTGGGCGGCGGGTTTCCTGGAGAAAAACCAGAGCCTGGCGACCGGCGGGCCGTACCGTTACACGCGCAACCCCCTCTACCTGGGAAGCGCCCTGACGGGCATAGGCCTCGCGACTGCGGGAGGCTCGGTAGTGATGCTGCTGGCCTTTGCCGGGCTCTTCCTGCTAGTCTATGGGCCGGTGATGCGCCGCGAGGAACACCTCCTGCGCCAGAAGTTCGGCGCCGTCTACGACGGCTACGCAGCTAGCGTCCCAAGGCTCGTCCCCGGGCGCGCGGCCGGACCGGCAGGCGGCGAGCGCTTCGACTGGGGCCGATACCGGAGAAACCACGAGTACGAGGCGGCGTTGGGATTCGCCGCCGCCCTCGTGTTTCTGGTCATGAAAATGTGGCTTCGCTGATCGGGCCGCCTTTGCGTGCCCTGAAGCGTCCAAACAAAAGTATGCGATTTCGATCCTCCACGCTTCCCATCGTCGTTCTGGCTCTTTCAGCTTCTGTCTCGCCAGCAGCGAGCCTACGCCCGCTTCCGTTTGCTCCCGTCGAGACCCTGACCTACAACCTCACTTGGTCGGTCTTTGCCGCCGGCCAGTTGGTAACGACTTTGAGCCAGTCCGGCGGGAGCGCCGGAGACCCGTACGAAATCAAGGCGGTAGCGCGCTCGCGGGGATTTGTCTCCCTCCTTTACCAGGTTCATGATGAGTTTCACTCCGTCTTTGATCCGACCAACATGTGCTCGCTGCGAATCTCGAAAAGTATCCAAGAAGGTCGGCGTCACAAGGAAACGCGGATTGTCTTCGACAGCCAGCG
>DATJKY010000444.1:0-14080 GCA_035490955.1 Terriglobia bacterium
ATGCCGTCGTTCGCATGATACACCCGCGCGTTACCTTCGTTACATTGCTTGAACACGCCGTAATGTGTGCCGGGCAGCAGCGCGGCACCTTCGCTTACGGTCGTGTGGCCGTAAAACTCCTCCGGGCCAAAGACCGCTGCAGAACTGGCATAGACAACACGCCTCACCTGATCTCGACGCCGACGCGCGACCTCGAAAAGATTAAGCGTGCCGACCACGTTGATCAATCCTCCGAGCGGAGGGTCGGCAGCACAGGCAGGGACCTGTAGTGCCGCAAGATGGATCAAATGCGTGACGCCGTTTTCCGTTACGGCGCGCTCCAGATCACTCAGGCGGGTAATGTCGCCTTCAATAAGGTGCAGGCGGCTGAGTTGCTCTTCGGAGAGCAGGGCCCGAAGGCGATGTGAATCGGTGTCCAGGTCAAAAACACAGGGTCGATCGCCGCGCTCCACCAGATTCTTCACGATCCAAGCCCCAATGAATCCCTTGGCGCCAGTGATGAGAAAGCGCGGCTCAGGTGCTGGCCCCTTCGCTGTGGGAGTCTCGGGACTCATGCTCGCGCATTATATGCGGAGAGTAGATCAATTGTCAGCAGTCAGTTACTGGACGCGAGCGGTGGGACTCACAGTGGGCGGGAGCGGCGCCACCATTAGGCCGAGGCCCTGGAGCAGGAGCACGGTTCGTTGTGCGGCTCCCCGCCATACGAGCTGGCAGCCCTCGCCCTGGCAGTTCTGCACGTAAGTGTCGCCCCCTGAGTATTCCAGGCTGCAATTCTTAAACACGCAGTTGATAAAGACGCCGTCATCCAATACTAAATGTTGGTTTTCGAAGGTCTTGTTTTCGTGTCGAAGCATAGGGGCGGTTGGCTCACCCATTCACTTGTGCCCTTGCAAATAAGCTGGATTTCGCCGACGTAACTCGCCTCAACAAGCTGGCAAAGGCTCTCATCGCAGCCACCGCAAACTGCGTCAGAGCCGCAGTAAGCGAGGCTAACATCGTCAGGGCGAAGCTGCAAGTGGGAGGCGAGGGTTAGGAAGTGGTAGGTAGCCTGTAGTGGGGGATTCACTCCAAGGCGAGGCAATGGCAGTTGTCCAGTTTAGCCTACAGTGGCTACGCTAGGGAAATAATCTCGAGATCCCGTCCCGGGTTTCGCCCTCCAAGTGAGCCCTGTCGACGCTCGGCCGCGGCCCACGCAGCATGGACTGTACCCGGTTGCGCAGGTGACCAATAGCAGCAGAATGGAGCTGCGAGACCCGCGACTCGTCAATGCCCAACTGCTCGCCGATTTCTTTCATAGTCATTTCCTCCTCGTAGTATAGCGTGACCACCGTGCGTTCGCGTTCCGACAGCCGAGTGAGAGCCCGGGCCAGAAGGTCTCTTTGTTCTTGACGGTAGCAGAGGTCCATCTGGTTCTTCTGGTTGTCCGCTGGCAGTTCCGTTACACTCAACGGAGTTTCCGGGATCTGCGTGGGCCTCAACCAGTCGATCCCCATGGTTTGCAGTTCCTGCACGGCGCTATACCACTTCTTCAGGCTGATGCCTAGGGCCCGCGCCATTTCGTCGTCTCTCACCGGACGGCCAGCCCTGGCTTGCAGCTCGTGGTACACCCTCTCGGCCGCTTTGTTCTTCCTCCGCATATCGCGCGAGGCGGTGTCGAGACTCCGCAGGCTGTCGAGGATGGCACCACGGATGCGATGCCGGGCGTAGGTCTCGATCTTGACATGCTTGCGCGCATCGAATCTTCGAACCGCGTCGAGCAGTCCCAGTACTCCAGCTCCCGCGAGGTCGTCCACTTCCACGTGGGCCGGCAGGTGCTCACGCATCTCGAAGGCTACCCTTTTGACGAGAGAGAGCAGTTTCACCACCGCTGCGTCGCTAACCGCGCGCCGTGCTGCGGCGGTCGCAGATGATCCCGCACGCGGGACCGAACGCAGACCTTTGGTGGCGGTACGCTGTGGTGGCAGCAGAGCGTTGCGCCGCGAGCGCACCGCGGGACGGTCGTCGACGATGCAGACGCTGGGTAGGCTTTCGGGTGTTGCAGACATGGAACTCCTCCTCGCCCTTGCGCCCGTCCCTCCAGGCCGGCACGGTTGGCGCTACCGCTCTTTCGGAAACGCTTGCCGCTTGAACCAATCAATCGCACTTCAGCCGCGTCGCCGACTTGGGCTCAGTCGTCTCGCTGTCGCTTCTCGCGCTGTGGTCCACTTCTGGTGCTAGTGCAGGTGGTATGCCAACCAGAGGGCAGCGGTTTAACGGTTGCGCGGACTGTCCACGATGGAAGGCGGTAGCCTCGCTGGCAGAACCTTTCCACGCTTGTCATCAAAGCTCGTGAGAGTCGAGCACCGAATACAATTCCGAGGCCCTACGACGTCTCCATCTAATTACCGAGTAACGACTTGGAGAGCAGGGGTTCGGGGAGCAGGCCAGGGCGACGAACAGACTGGACCCTTCCCTCTAGAGGGATATCCCGTCAGTGTAGCCTTCGGGTGAATGCCAGAGCGTGCGCCTCTTGAAGGCCGGGAAAACGCGGTTGGTGGTTTCAAATGGGGAACACGGGTTACCGTTTTGGGACTGCGCACCTAGCGGAAAACCTAGCGACCAGCGCCGTCGAGGTGCTCGAACCCGCGACCGGTTAATCGCGCTGGCAAGCGTCAAGGCGACAGGTCAACTTTGTGGGAAACCTGCCGATAGTTTCTTGGGGAGTAGGAGACGGGGAATGAAGCGAAACGGTTCAGGGCCAAGAAACGCACCGATGACACTGCACGGGGATTTGGAACACCGATTGGCGGAACTCGGACACACCCAGCCAGAGTTCCCACCGCCGGCTAGCCTTCACCATGTTTTTGATGATTCTCCCAATCACCTGACCCCGGGAGACATCATAGTCCTCGACCATTCGCAGATCTTGAGGGCACAGGTGGAATCAGACTTCTTCGCTGTTCTGGCTTGTCCGCGGTGTGGCAGTCTGGACCTTCTCACGCCCGCCCAGTACTTCGGCGTCGCTTCGGTGACTTGCGGCGCGGACTCCTGCTCTTGCAGCTTCAGGATCGAGAGTGAGAGTCACATCGTTTACCTGCCTGTCAACTAACTCATTAATTCTTTTTTGAGCCCTTTTGGCGGAAGCATCGTCAGCGCGCGCCGCCGACGCCCACCTGTGGTAATCTACGAACCATGCAATCAAAGCTGTGCGTTCATCGAAGGAAGACGAACATGAGGAGTCGACTCCGACCCCACCGAGTCCTGCTGTCTGCCGCTCTCGGGTTGCTGGCGGCAAACAGCGGGTGGCCCAGCCTGGTCGCCGGCGGCACCTCACTCCCCATTGGATGGCTGGGGCCAGGCGATTCTGCGACAGAATCTGAAGATCAAGGCTCTTCCCCGGACGGGTTCAGTATACGGGCCGAGGCGTTCAACCCTGGGGCGGACATCCCGCGTAAGTTCAGCTGCCAGGGCTCCGACACCTCACCCGCTCTTGTGTGGACAGACCCACCCGCCGGCACACAAAGCATTGTGCTCATCGTCGATGACCCGGACGCGCCCGCGGGGACGTGGGTGCACTGGGTGTTGTACGATCTGCCGCCCAGCGCGCGACGGCTTAGGGAGGCGTTACCACCAACAGGGGAGGTGGCAGGGGGCGGCCGCCAAGGCGCGAACGACTTCGGGAAGACGGGGTATGGCGGCCCGTGTCCCCCTCCCGGTAAGCCCCATCGTTATTTCTTCAAGCTGTACGCGCTCGACAGCAGACTCAACCTTAAGGTTGGAGCGACCAAGGCGGACGTGGAGCAGGCCATGAAAGGGCACATCCTGGCAAAAACGGAAGTGATGGGCCGCTACGCCCGTTAGCCGGGAATTCGTCCTTTGGCGCGGCTGATTGCCATCCCAAGTCACGATTACGGCCCGGGACAAGTGGTTAGAGATCTGACGCGCAAGCAAAAAGGGGTGAAATGAACAGCAACAGTGTTGCCAGGCCGAACGGACCACGAGCTGCTCCCACAGAAGGGCCGCAGGCTTCGCCCACTGCGGTGCGGCAAGATGACACTGTCTATCAAAAGGACCAGCCGGTGGCCAAGGCGCTTGAGGCGGAAGTGGATTTGGAAGACAAGGAGGTCCACTTCGGCGAGCTCTACGAGAGCGACCCATTGTTGCTTCCCGACGAGTGCGAGTACCAGGAGTACAGGATTCTGATTCGGAGAGTCGCTTTCGCCGCCAGCCTGGATAAGAACGCTCCCCATAAGGGGAGGGTATTAAAGGGTGTTGTTGCTGAAATTCTGGGTCACAGGCAGCAGTGCTAACTTCGCGTCCTCGGGCGTACTGAAGGTTTTGGAGGGCGGCTGGCCTTCTTGCCTCCACCCCATGGCCGCGTAGCCGAGACCCTGGCTTAACCGCTGTCCGCTTCAGTTCAGCGGACCTTGAAACGCTGCCAGTGGTAGCTCCAGCAGTACTAACGCGTCCGTGACGTCGTCCAGCAGCGCCCGCGCACCCTCCGAACCTGCTTCAGCGGCGCTGATAATGCCGTGGGCGCACTTCAGGCACAAGCAGAAGCCCCGGCCGTCGGAGATTAAGTCGGGCCGACAGCCGGCGCACGGCCAGTCGCTCCGGGAATGAACCATCAGCCCACCCGAAGAAGTTGCATAATCCATAGCTGCCTTTCCCTCCCACTCTTTCGGAGCAATTTTTCAGCCAAACTCTAGAACATCGGCAGAAATCCGAAAACCTGGTTGGTACCGAAAGGCGATCCCGTGGAAATACAGGGAATCGTTGGGCTTGGCAGCGGGGCCTTCCCATCAGCTTGAAGTCAACAACAGAGTTTGAGACCGGATTGCCGACTCCTGAATTGGACACTTGTAACCGCACCCGGTGACGATTTGGGGACGTTACTTCCCCGGGTGGCTTGGCAAGAAACGAGCGCCGACCGGTCTGATTGGCATCTTAATGAGAGAACGCCCGGGGGTACCGTATGTGAGAAGGCCATCGGCCACGCGGTGACATGCCTGACCTTAGCGCGGGGCGTTCCCCAAGACCTTGCTCAACAAAGCCATCCTCACATAAAGGCCGTTTTGCGCTTGTCGAAAGTAGGCGGCGCGCGGATCTTCGTCGACGTCCATGCTGATTTCGTCCACACGCGGTAAAGGGTGCATGATCCTAGCGTCCGGCCTCATTAACTTGAGCTTTTCCTTGTTGAGCGTGTAGAGACCGCGACACGCCTCGTAGTCCTCCAGTCGGTCCCCGAAGCGCTCCTTCTGGATGCGCGTCTGGTACACCACGTTGACCTCGGGCAAGACCTTCTCAAGGGTGCTTTCCTCCACATACGCCACGCCGCGCTTGCGAAGATAGCCCAGGATGTCGTCTTTCATCCTTAGCAGAAACGGTGCGACAAAGTAGATCCGGATTCCCTGGAATTTGGTCAGCAAATAGGCCAGGGAGCGGACTGTTCGGCCGTTGGCCAAGTCGCCCACCATGGCGATACGCAGTCCGTCGACCTCACCGATTTCTTTCTGGATGGTGTAAAGGTCCAGCAGCGCCTGAGTAGGATGCTGGCCGGCTCCGTCGCCAGCATTGATGATAGGTACGCGGGATACCCGGGAGGCACGCTTCGCTGAGCCCACCTCGTAGTGCCGGATAACGATAACGTCGGCGTAGCCGTTCAGAATACGGATCGTATCTTCCAGCGTTTCCCCTTTGGCAACGGAGGAGAACTCGGCCGCGTTTTCCGTGGTGATCACACGGCCGCCGAGGCGGTGCATGGCAGTCTCGAACGAGAAGCGGGTGCGCGTCGAGGGTTCATAGAAGAGCGTCGCCATGATGCGATGGTGGAACTCAGCAATTCCGCCCAAATGGACTACCTGCTCCATCTGCCTGGTCCGTTGGAAGATGTCCAGCAAGGTAGGCCGATCAAACTGCTGGGCTTCGATGATGTGGTAGAGCCGCATGAGATGAGTGGTCCTCCTCGGCTGGAGCCGGATTAGTGCGGCCGGGCGCAGGCTCGGCAGAAAGTGCAGGGGGCAAGATAGCACGAGGAGTACGGAGTGTGAAACACTGAAAGACGGGTGACAAGTCGCTGGAATGGGTGTAGTCTACATTGGATTGTCAGCGAGAATTCGGGGAATCACCTCATGCGGGCCAGGTCATTTCCACTACCCCATCCTGCGGAAGCCGGAGCAGTAGTGTCCGCCACTCGACTTACCCCACTCTTGACGGAGCTAGAAGAGTTTCGCCGCTGCGACTATCCCACCACACCATGGAAGAAGACAAAGGAGATTGAGGCCTCATTTGGGGCTCAAGGCTTCGAACCTAAAGAGGTGCTCCTTGTCCCTCACTATTGAGGAACAATCTGTTGACGACGTGGTGGTCTTGAAGATTTCGGGAAGAATAATCTTAGGCCGCGACTGCCAGCAGGTGGAGTGGAAGGTGGAAGACTTGGCGCGGGAAAAGAAGACTAAGATAGTCCTGGACCTATCCGGCTGCGACCACGTGGACAGCTCGGGAGTTGGAATCATTATCATGTGTTACGGCAAGGCGAAGAAGTCGGGAGGTGAATTACGTCTTGCCGGCGTTACCGGGAATGTTGAGAGGATTCTCAAGGCTGTGAATCTGGAGCGAATTTTCCAGTTCTACCCCACTGCGGCTGCGGCCGCGGAAGGTTTCTCCGTCTCCCGGTTCGGCCTAGAATAAGGTCGCTTGACCTGATCGCTGAGGTTCGGCATGTCACTTGCACCCGACAAAATCATGTTCGAGATTTACAAGGAGACTACTTACACTGGCGGCTATCGCGTGGTCTACTTTACGGAGTTGCAGGACCACAACAAGGAATCTGAGATCAGCCACGCCATGGCAGGTGAGCATTTCTACGACGGGTTCATTAGGAACTACCGTAAGGAGCAGGCCAAAGAGGTGATCAATAAGCTCCTCGAACGCCTAAACAACGGAGAGAACGTCAGCCCTGCCGAAATCGAGCGGCAGTTGCAACCGTACACACCGTCCTAGGCGCGGCTTTGCCGCGATTTTTCACACCTTCTCAGTGGGTCGTATCTGGGCTGTTCAAGGTATGTATGACGAGGCGTGGAAGCACGCACGCGCCGCGGAGTGGCTGGGTGATCCGTCTTTTGGTGGAGCAACTGGAGCGGTACTCGAAAGTCACGTCCGGGAGTCCCGCGTCCGAGATCCGGAGTCAGGGGACGACGAAGTGACGTAGGAGTGAGCGATGATTTTCCCGAGTCAAATGCCTCACCGTGTTTAGCATCGTCACTTAGGGTTGAGTCGTCAGGGCGCTGGAGAGGTCGTCCCAAAAGTCAGAACTGAAGCTATCCTGAAGCCCGACAAGCGCTCCTATTCAATGCCCAGCCGGGCTCCAGGATGCACTTCAGTTGCGTCTCCGCGGGGAGGGGGGGTCCGCGGAAAACACCACTAACGCTCGCAACTGGGCTGCCAATTTGTAAGTTGCTAAAAAACCAACAGTTTCTGCACTCGTGTGGGTCCATCACTCGGTAAATCTGAGCGATACCCATGTAAATACTTCCTAGCAAGCTATGCGGCTCTGGCGACCTCAGGGGCGAACGAAAAAGAGGAGGAAAGCCGACTGACATAAAAGCTTCGACCAAGCCCCGAAGGTCGAAGTGTTCCGAGCGTGGGCGAAGGGCCGCCGCCGGAAGCAACCTGAACCTTAATGGGATGAAGGGAACGGTTCCATCGGGCTGAGTTACGATCCCATACGCTCCAGCTCCCTTTCTGGCCCGTACCCAAGCCTCTTGGCCTCTCCTACCCAAGCGTGCCGGGCCTGCGCGCTCCCATTGAGCGAACATCCTGGGGGAGAGCCGCGGGCCGGAGGCTGGGCGGTTATCGCGATTCTTGGGTCCGTTCCTTTCCGCTTGACAATTTGGATTTGGGAGCGCAACTTAACAAGTTTCCGCCCAAGGCTGGCGCTCGTGCAGGGAGCCAAGCGGAGCGGTATAGTCTTGTGAGAGTTAGCGTTTGCTTCCACGACCGTTGTTTTGACGGCGCTTGTGCGGCCGCGTTCTTCACCCGGCTGTACCAGGCTCGGGTCGATTCTCGAGCGGAGATCCATTACCTGGGGCTGGTGCACCGCGCCGGCCAACTCTTTGACGAAGCCATGTTTGACGGCGACGAGAACGCCATCGTCGACTTCAAGTATTGCAGCTCCGAACGCCTGACGTGGTGGTTTGACCACCACCAGAGCGCATTCCTCACAGAGTCTGACGCCGAGCATTTCCGGCGCGACTCGAGCGGCCGGAAATTCTATGACCCTTCATTTCGCTCCTGTACCAAACTCATCGCCAGCATAGGGGCGAGCCGGTTCGGCTTTGAGGCCCGCGATCTCGACGACTTGGTTCACTGGGCGGACGTGATTGACGGCGCACAGTATCCCGACGCCCGGACAGCAGTGGAGATGAAGGACCCGGCCATGCAGATTACCCTGGCGATTGAGGGTACGCGCTCGAGCGGCTTTGTGGCCGGCCTTATCCCCGATCTTATCGCCCGCCCTCTGAGCGAGGTTGCCGCGCTGCCTCGCGTTCGCGACGCTTTTGACCATCTTTATAACCAGCACCTGAAGTGGGCGGACATAATCCGCGGCCGCGCCGAGCTACAAGACGGCGTGCTGTTCTTTGATGTTGCCGACCAGGCCCTCGAGGGCTTCAATAAGTTCATCCCGTATTACCTTTTCCCCGAAGCGGTCTACAGCGTCGGGCTGAGCCGCTCTTCGGAGCGCATCAAGATCGCCGTCGGCTCGAGCCCGTGGAACCCCACTCCCAAGCTCGTCAACCTGGCCTCCATCTGCGAGCGCTACGGCGGCGGCGGCCACGCTAAGGTGGCGGCCATTTCGCTGCTGCCAACCGACCTGGAGGGGGCGCGCGCCGTCGCCCGCGACATCGTCCACGAGCTGCGGGCCAACATCCAGTCGCTCCGTTAACCCTGGCAGAACACTGACTGCCGTTCACTGCCATGATAAAGAATTGGGCGGGGCCACGCTGGGGGCGCTCACAATAGGCTGATGAGCTGATATGAGTTGGACATCCGTCTTTCTCCTTGACAAGCCCATTCTCTCCGGCCCAGAATTTTGCTTGCCGATTTGACTTAGCAAGCGCGGCCCCGGGCGTTAAGCGTAGCTCACTCAACAAGGAGTTTGATTCAGATGAACAAACGTATGCCCGCTCGCATCAGCCCGTATGGCTCTCTGGCAGGGGTGAACGCCGGCCAAGGAGTACGACTCCACCCAAGTTCATAATGCCCATCTATACTGTCTACACCCTCTCCAACGATGATGCCGAGGCACGCAAATGGCTCGGCTTTTTTCGTGACCACGGATCAAGCAGACTCAGTAATCTGGCCATCGAGCGGGTTTGCAGGCTTGAAGGCCAGATACACCCGGAAAGGTTGATGCCGATGCTGGTAAATCCCCTTTATCAGACGGCTTCAGAACAATCCAGACTTAACGTATCCCACGGACCGATTGTAGAAATCGCCTACCGACCGGCAGTGACTGACCCAGAGACAGCGTCGATTTTGGCCGCGGCGCGGGCCTTAGGCGAAAACGGGCTGGAGTTTGCGCGGCTTAGCAAACGCTACCAGTTCGTCGGACTCAACGAGGGTGAGGCGCGCAAGCTTGCCGCGCGTTTTCTATACAACAAGGTGGTGGAGCGCATTCGCGAGCCTAACGAGGTGGTTGATACTCTGCGACCCGTAGGACACCCGGACCCTGTCGTCCATGTTGCGCTACGCGGCTTGACTGATCACGAGTTGATGGCGCTCTCCCAGACGCACTCGTGGTATGCGCCCCTCTCACAGCTGAGGGTCATCCAGGGTCACGAGAACCAGCAGGGCAGGCCACACACAGATGCGGAGATCGAGATCCTGGTCCAGAGCTGGAGCGACCACTGCTACCACACTACGTGGAAGAGCCTAGGCTTGCTACAAAAGCTGTCGGAGGCGACAAAGCGCATCAACCATCCGCTGGTGGTGTCAGCCTTTAAGGACAATGCGGGCGGAATGCTGTTCTACGAAGACTGGGTGGTTACCATCAAAGGGGAGACCCATAATTTCCCCAGCTCCATTGCGCCTTTTGGCGGCATCGCCACCAAGCATGGGGGCGTGATTCGTGACACCCTAGGATTCGGCAAAGGCGCCTATCCCATCGGCGGAACAACGATCATGGGCACCATGGACCCGCGCATGGCGGAAGGGGACGTGCCGCCGGGCGCTTTGCATCCCCAGTTGATCGTGAGCGAGTCGGTGCGCGCGACAGCTTACTACTGCAATCCTATGGGTATTCCCATGATGCACCCGATTTACCGGCGGCATCCGGGATATGCGAAGTGCTTTGCGCTAGGACACTCTGTGGGGCTGATTCCGCGCCAGTATGCTCTGAAGGATCGTCCGCAGCCCGGAGACGTAGTGTTGCTGGTGGGGGGCGAAACCGGCCGTGACGGCATCCACGGCGCTACCGCCAGCTCCACGGGTATGACGGGCGAGACGCTGGAGAAAGAATCGGCCGCCGTGCAGATCGGCCATCCCATTACGGAGCGCCGGTTCACCACGGCCATTCCCGTGCTGCGCGATGCCGCTTGCATCCGGACTTTGACTGACCTGGGCGCCGGAGGGATCTCCAGTGCCGCCGGTGAGATCGGCGCCGAGACAGGCGTCTCGCTGAATCTGGATGCCGTACCCCTCAAGGACCACAGCCTGACAGCGTGGGAAATCCTGCTGTCTGAGTCGCAGGAGCGGATGCTGGTTGTAGTTCCCGCTGCGAAGCTGGATGAGGCGCGAGTTATCTTGGAGGGCTTTGAGGTCGCTTATGCAGACATCGGACGATTTACAGCAAGCGGCCGCCTTGAGGCCACGTGGCGTGGTCAGCAGGTTGCCGACCTGGAAATGTCTTTCTTGTGGGGTGGATGTCCAATAGACCCAATCGAGACGAAGCAGCCCGTACGTTGCCTTAAACCTTTGAGTTTCCCTGAACCCCATGCGCCAGGAGAGTGGGCCGGCGCCGTCGCAAGCGTGCTCGGTCATTATCATTGCGCCGACCAGAGCGCTGCCGGCTCCCGCTTCGATACTACCGTGCAGGGCAGGACAGTTGTGGGGCCTTATGGGGGGCGAAATGTTCGCATGCCAACGAACATCTACGTGTCAGCGCCGTTGCGCGGCAAGCCTTACGGAGTCATCACGACCGTAGCGTTTAATCCCCTGTATGGAGATATCAATCCCGAGGTCATGTCCCGGGCTATGATGATTGAAGCCATCACGAAAGCGGTTGTGGCAGGGGCCGACTACCGCGAGATGGTGCTATGTGACAACTTCTATACCCCGCGCGTGCGGCCAGAAGTGGCTTGGGATCTGGAGCGCATGGTGCAGGCCATCGCCGATCTTTCCGTTGAGCTCGGCGTGCCCTTCATCTCCGGCAAGGATTCAAGCGCCGGAACCTTTGAGGCCGCGGGGCGCGCCATTCACGTTCCGGCGACGTTTGCCGTAGCTGTGCTGGGACGTGTGCCGGACGTGAAGGGAATTGTCACCAAGGAATTCAAGCGGCCCGGAAACGAACTTGTGTTGTTGGGCGGCAGCGGCGCGGACGCCCTGGGTGGAAGCGTCTATGCGGATACGCACGGCCAGCGTGGCGACCGCCTGTTCGACACGGGTGACAAGGTGTCGGTTCGATCCGTGTGGGATTGGCTGCTGGAGCTCGGACGACAAAGACGTTACGTCTCCGGTTCCGCGATCGCTGAAGGCGGGCTGCTGCTTCGACTTTTCGAGTCTTGCCTAGGTTCCGGACTGGGCGCGCGTGTGAATCTGGACGCGGCAGAGTCAACCCCCTCCCCCCCAGCCCCTCTCCCCCAAGGGGGCGAGGGGGGGAGTAACCTTGATTCAGCGTCCTCTGGCAAGCCGGAAGGGGTTAATCGCGAAAAAGCGCTCCCCTCGCCCCCTTGGGGGAGAGGGGCTGGGGGGGAGGGGGTCTGGTCAACAACTACGCGGTGCATCCGTCACGACGCTTTGCTCTTCGGCGAATTCGTCGGCTCAGCTTTGATTGAAGTCGCGCCCCAGGGTTTGGGAGAAGTGCCCGGCGATCTCCCTTACCGCATGGTGGGAGAGGTCCTCAAAGATTCGCGGCTCGAATTGGTTGAGAATGGAGCGCTCGTGTGGCAGGATCGGGTTTCTGCCCTGGATAGAATTTGGAGCGAGACTTTCCGAGAGGTCTTGGAATGAGCGCCGCGGTGACAGCTATCCTCTACGCGCCCGGTACTAACTGTCACGAGGAGACTGCGGCCGCTATTCAATGGGCCGGGGGAAACACGGAACTCGTGCTGTTGCCTGACTTAATGGAAGGCCGTGTCCGCTTGGACAAGTACCAGGCGGCGGTGATTCCCGGCGGATTTGCTTACGGCGACCATCTGGGCGCAGGTCGGGTCTTTGCTACCCTGTTGACGGCGAGGTTGCAAGACCAATGGGTGAAGTTCCTGGATGATAAGAAGCCCCTGCTCGGAATTTGCAACGGCTTCCAGGTGCTGGCCGAGGCGGGGATCCTGCCGGACCGCACGCTCGGCCTGCGCTCCATGGCTCTGCTGGAGAATCAGTCCGCCCGCTTTGAGGATCGCAAAGTACGCCTGGTCGTTTCGCGGGAATGCATGTGGACGACGGGCCTGGCAGGCCAGATTCTGGAAATGCCTACCGCTCACGGTGAGGGACGTCCGCTGTTCTGCCCGAGCGAGAGTATGGAATCGGCTCGGGTCGTCTTCCGTTACAGCGACGAGGCGCGGCACCCCACGATGCATTATCCCGAGAATCCCAATGGCTCGCGGGAGGCGATCGCTGGAATCACCGACGAGACGGGACTGATCCTCGGTCTCATGCCCCACCCCGAAAGGGCGTCTCTGCCCGTTCATTATTCGCAGGACGGATTGAAGCTATTCCAAAACCTCGTGAAGTATATGGAGGGCTAAGTTTGATGGGTCGAGTCACGGCCAACGAGTGAGGTGGCCCGGAACCGGCTGAATCGAGGA
The DNA here is from genome assembly GCA_035490955.1 of Terriglobia bacterium. GTDB lineage: Bacteria > Acidobacteriota > Terriglobia > UBA7540 > UBA7540 > DATJKY01. The sequence continues at coordinate 13,002 of DATJKY010000444.1, forward strand.
CACGGCCCAGGCTTCCAAGAACCGCTTGCGGTACTCTTCCCAGCGCTGCTGAGGAAGTGTGATGAGCACTACGGAGAGCTGCGGAAATGACTTCAAGGGGCGGGAGGCTGACATCCCGAACAACTGGTCGCGAGTAAGGAGGCAGCGAAAGCCCGCGGCGGCGGCAACCTCCACGAGTTCCCCATTAGAGAGAGCCTTCCAGCCCCGACCCGCCGCCGTCTCACATTGGATACCAAACTCCCTGAAGACGGCGGCAAGATGCACGTCCACGTTGGCATCAAGCAGCCACATGGAAGGAGTCGGCGAGCTCGGAGGCAACTCTTAGAATCTCGGGCAAGGCCTCATGCGGGAAGGTGCTGTCGAACGCGTCATCAATCTCTCTCAGAGACATGCCGCCAGCCAGGCATTCGAGGATCAGCGAGACCGAAAGGCGCGTGCCGCGAATTGCCAGCTTTCCCCCCAGGAGCCGGGGGTCAGCAACGATCCACTTATAGTCCTTGTAGGGCAGCGGCTGGAAGTCTGACATAACACCTTCATCGAACATTCTAGCACGTCGGGCTCCCTCATGGCTGACCCCATGACTCGCGGGATTGATTGAAGCTTCAGAACCTTGTGACGTGTACGAGCCCCGCCCTTTTGGCGGCATTTGGGGAGAAGAGATGCGCCTGGAAGCCGACCTATGGGTGGTGCTTAAATTTCTTGAAGCGCCTGCCTAACGGGCGACTTTTCTCCGGCGCGTAGCGCATGAGCAATTTGCGGGCTCTCGGATTCAGAACCGCGGTGGGCTAAAGGAGCTGATGGGTGAAGTAAAGGCTAGGAGCTGCCGACTCCTTGTGCCCCTTCACTGCCCCAGACCCGACCAGCGCAGATACGCTTCCAGCAAAGCTGGGCCACCCAGGCCGACATAGAGGGCCGCAACACCCAGGAAACTGCCGTACGGCCACAGGTAACCTCGGCGAAAGCGGGCGCTGGTCACGTAGAGCATGCCCGCAACAATGGTGCCGATCACCGAGCCCAGTAGGATGGTGACGTAGGTGAGCGAGACCCCCAAGAACGTGCCGACCATGCCCATGAGCATG
>DATJKY010000445.1:0-18590 GCA_035490955.1 Terriglobia bacterium
TGCCCAGTCGAAGTTCGTACCACCGAAACCCATGTAATAGCTAAAGTAAGTAGCACCCTGCTCGATGGCAGTTTTTGTCACCATATTGAGTTGTACGCCGTTCACACCGTCCTGGTCCACAGAGAGCTTGCCGCCGAACTCGCTGAACCATCCACCTTGAAGTTCGGTGACGCCGACGGGCGAAGCGGGCTCTTCCTTGCGCAGCTTCTGGAGCTGCGGCACAACCTCCTTTACAATGTCCCACCGCGGATAGAAGTTGCAGGTGTCCATAATGCGTGCCATGTCTGGGTACTGGCGTTCCCGAACCTGCTTGGTCCAGCAAGTGATGAGCGGCACGATAATGCCGCCGTCCCAGGCCATGCGGGCGAGGGCGCTCACGTACTCCCGCTTGTCGGCGTCCGGCATGCGCGGCGAGTAGTCGTATTCGTTCTCCACCTGCATCATGATGATGGGCCCGCTCACGGTGATCTGGTGGCGGGCAATGACGGGCAGCACCAAGTTGTACCAGTGTTGTGAGGTCTGGAGGCTCTCGGGGTTGTTCGATCGCAGTGGAAACTGTTTGGCTACCACCCACTCCGGAAAGCCGCCGCGCTCCCACTCCGCGCAAATGTACGGTCCCGGCCTGGCGATCATCCAAAATCCCATCTCGTGCACCAGCTTGACGAAGTCCTCGAACTCGCTCAGGTTCGCCTTACCTTCCTCGGGCTCGTGGTAGTTCCAGAAAACGTACGCTTCAATAGTGTTGAATCCGGCCCACTTCAGCTTAAACAGCCGGTCGCGCCACAGCGCGCGCGGGCAGCGCGGGTAGTGGAAAGCTGCGCTGTAGATGAAGGTGTCGCGGTCGTTGAGGGTGAAACAATCGGCGTCGTAGCGGACAAACTGGGGTTGGGGAAAGAGTTCCTGGCCTGAGCCCTGGGGAACCGAGGGTGGCGCAAAGATCTCGAAATGAGCCAGGCCGCCCAGACTCGCGGCCAGGGGCGCACTGAAGGTGGATTGCAAGAATCGTCGTCGCGACGGTCTCATGTTCGTCTCATCGGCCACGCGGGTACTTCTGTGGACAGATATCGTTCGAGGAGGTTTCTTCTTCGGATTCCCCAACCTGCTTTCAGCGCTCCCAGCCGCATCTCGGCTGCGGTCACAAATGACATTCATCGACAGAGAAGGGCTTGCCGCGGGTAATGACGGGGTGGCTTCTGCCTCTAGATGCGGGTCTTGGTCTGTCTATTCTCACCTGCACCTCTCCACAAGTGTAACACTGGCGTGCAGCGGAGGCTAGCGGCCGAATTAGGGGTGATTAGGAGTGTGCTTTTCTCGCACTATTGAGGATTACCAGCGGATTGACTCCCAGCTGAATATGCCAGAATGGGGTCGGACACTGAATTAAATTATCTTTGGGTCAGGTCTTGGGCGGCGTACACCAAGAAGTGTGGGGAAGTGACCTGGAAGCTCAGAAAGCGAAGTCCACGTCAACTTCCGTCACCACCGCGATCGGGTTACCGTTCAACACCGTCGGCTGATAACGCCAACGCGCTACAGCCACCTCCGCCGCTTCTACCAGCAGCGGGTGGCCGCTGAGTACACGCAGCGTCTCGACTGTTCCATCCCGGGCGACAACGACTTCCAAGCGCACGGTTCCCTGAACGCGGGCACTCTTAGCGAGCGTCGGATACTCCGGCTTGGGCTGGAAGACCAGCTTCGCCGCCTGTGCTTGACCGCCCACACGCACACGCTTCACCGAAGCTGGCGCCGCCTCAGCGGTCCCCTCCGATGAGTTCGAAATTGCTTCGTTCGGAGGTTGTAGGGAGTAAGACGGCTCCGCCTTGATGAGCGCTACCTGCGGCAGAACCGTTCGAACTTGTAGCGGCGCCACCGCCGCCTTCTGCGATGTGGCTTCCTTCGGGAGGTGGGATCTAGGCACAGAGTTTTCACGCAGATTTCCTGCCACTTTCCGCGCCGCGTTACCCGGTTTTGGGACGACCTGTGACCGTACCCCCTCCAGTTTTGACTCCCGAGGCGTAGCCTTCCGAACGAAAGGCAACGCATGAGGAACAGTGTGACCCGCACTGGCGCTGGATAAATCCCTGATCCCGAGCCTTCGCGACACGGTCGGTGCGGGCCCGGTACTGTTCGACGCACTCACGGTCTGCGCCAGGGGAACGTGCTCGCCAATCCTGGCCTTTTCCCGCAAGTAAACCAGGAAACCAGCGGTCACCAAGGCGGTCGCCGCCAAGGCGCCGACCCACAACGCGGGCCGCCTGCCTACCCCGGCGACCTTGGGAGCGGATTGAGCAATGTCTTTATCAGCCGGTTGCGCATCGGGAGAAACCGGCTGTTGAACTGCCGGCGTCGTCAGGACATCTGACGCACCTTTAGCAGCCGGCGGCGCGTCGGGAGAAACCGGCCGCTGAACTGCAGGCGTCATTAGAACATCTGAGGCCTCTTGAGCAGCCGGCGGCGCGGCGCGAGAAACCGGTTCTTGAACTGGCGGCATTGGGAAATCGAACGCCTCTTGAGCAATCCGTTGCGCAGCGCGAGAAACAGGTTGTTGAACTGGCGCCATTCGGGCATCTGACGCCTCTTGAGCAACCGGCTGCACGTCGCGAGAAACCGGCTGTAGAACCACCGGCGTCCGTGGGACCTCTGTGGCCTCCTCGACCAACGTGCCTAGGTTCAGATCAGCAAAGACCTCATGCATAATGGCGGAGTCGATCTTCTTCTTTTGCAGTGCGAAGCCCAGCGACAAAGCGTTGAAGCAAATGTTGTTAATGTCGCGCGGGATTCCCTTACCTCGCTCCGCAATCATCTCTATGGCTTCAGGCGCGAACAGGTCCGACCGCGTGTAGCCCGCTACCTTGAGCCGGCGATCGATGTAAGCCCGGGTCTCCTCTTGGCTGAGGGGCTCCAGGCGGGCGAAGAGGGAAATCCGCTGGCGTAACTGAACCAGACTGGGAAGCGCCAGCTTCTCTGCCAACTGCGGTTGGCCGGCAAGAATAATCTGCATCAGCTTCGCCCGCGGCGTCTCAAAGTCCGACAGGAGGCGCACAGTCTCAAGCACTGAGTCGGCGAGATTTTGCGCTTCGTCGATGATGAGCACGAAGGGCCGGCCGGCTCGCGCTTCGGCCAAGAGCACTTGGTTAAGCTTTTCGTGCATTCCAGCCAGATCCTGACCCTTGCAGTCAATTCCCAGGTCGGAGAGCAGATAGTGAAAAAACTCGCGCGAGTCGCACTGGGTTTGAAAGAGGAAGACGGTACGCGCGGTGTTTCCCAAACGCCCCAGAAGCTCGAAGAGCAATGTCGTCTTGCCCATGCCCGCTTTGCCGATGAGAGCCATGAAGCCGCGCCGGGCTTCGATGCCATAGATCAAGGTAGCCAGCGCTTCACGATGTTTAGTGCTGTGATACAAGAACTGCGGATTCGGCGTGACCCCGAAGGGATGTTCGCGTATCCCGTAATATCTTAGGTACATTGGGCGTTGACCTGACGCATGTGTTGCGGGAGTGAGTCTTCACTCCGGAAAGAAGAGGGGACGGATGTCGTTGTCGTAACGGATGGCGCCCAGCGCTCAGCTAAGCTCCGCCCAGTGGCCTACAGGGCCGAATTCCCTTTAAGTCCGTCCGGTCAGCCAGAGAACAGTTGTTCCTGGCCTCTGGCCACCAAGAATTACCCCCTCACCTCTCGTCGTTTCCTCAATAAGTTTTAGCCGTCCTCCGTTAGGGGAGTCCCGTGGGTCGCTCCATTCTGCGGAAAACTGTTAACCCATTTCGTGAACCATACCGAGCGACATTACGGCCCCCGGTACCCGGTCTGTGGATACGGGCTTTTGTAACCCTTTTTCGCTGAAGGTGTCAAGTATCCGGACGACTAACATCCGGCAAGCTATAAGAATTGTAGGTTTTACTCGTAACGAAGGCTAATAGCAGGATCAACGCGCGTCGCTCGGACCGACGGCAGATACGAGGCGGCCAAACCTACAATGGTCAGAACAATCACAACACTGAGGAGTGTCAGCGGGTCGTACCAGGAGACGCCCCAAATCTGACTTGCGAGGACGCGCGCAACCATAAACGTGAAGAGAATACCGGTACCGATGCCCAACAGAACGTAGCGCAGGCCGGCTGTCAGCAGCATCGAGCGCACGTCGTGCGTATTTGCGCCGAGAGCGATGCGAATACCGATCTCACGGCGTTGCTGCGCCACGGTGTACGACATGACACTATAAACACCGACGCTCACCAGCACCAAGCCGATTGCCGCGAATACCGAGAAGAGAATCAGACCAAACCGCGGATGGGCGTATTCGGTGATTTCCAAAACGTCATCCAGCGTATAGGTACCGCTCGGAATGACCTCTCTATCCAAGCCCAGAATGACCCGGGTTAATGCCACGGATAGCGCGGCTGGATTACCCGCGGTACGGACAAAGAGATTAAGAAGTTCGGGTCCACCAAAGCCCGCCACTGTGTACGGAAGATAAGCTTCCGGAACCACCCCTTCTCGAACGCCTCGGTTCTTGACGTCGGAGACTACTCCCACAACTTCAAACCAAGGATTCATGGGCTCCGCCGCATCCTTTAGCACAGACACTGCAAGCTGATGGCCTATGGGATTCTGGTGGCCGAAATACCTGGATGCCATGGCCCGGTTGATGACTGCAACATGCCGCTTCTCGTTCTCATCGACGGGTGTCAGTAGCCTTCCCGCTAACAGCCGGATGCGGAGAGTCTGGAACAACTGCCACGTACAGGGCACTATGTCTCCCGTCCAGCGTTCGGAATGGGTAACCCCTGCGACATCGAAATCCGTACCCATACCACCGCGAGGCAGAGAGTCCAGCGCCGCCGCCGCCGAAACCACACCTGGAACGCTCCCGACTCGCGGCAACAGTTCGCGCACGAAGCGTACCTGCGATTCCGTTCCTTTGTATCGCTTGAGCGGCAGATCCAGACCGGTGAGCAACACATGGTCGGGTTGAATGCCGAGAGCGACCGCTCGCTCGAGGAAGAAACTGCGCATGAGAAGTCCAGCCCCGGTGAGCAGGAAGAAAGAGAGGGCCACTTCACTGATGACCAGCATGAAGCGCAGGCGGCTGCGCCGGGTGCTCCCACGGCTTGTAGCCTTTAATGGTTCATTCAGATCACGGCGTGAGGCGGCCAACGCCGGAGCGAGGCCGAAGATCACCGCCGTCAGCATGGCGATGGCCAGTGTCGCCAGAAGAACGGGCGTGTTTTCTCGGATCACGGCCTCGTCCGGAAAGGTGAATTGCGGGAGCAGCGCTATCAGGCCCCTTAATTCCGCCAGGGCAAACAGGCACCCCACCGCCGCGCCAGCCAGGGCCAACAGTGCGCTTTCTACAATCAGCTGCCGGATGATGCGGGCTCGGCTCGCGCCAAGCGCCAGCCGAAGCACCAGTTCTTTCTCACGAGTGCTGGCCTTAGCCGGCAGCAGGTTTGCCACATTCGCGCAAGCGATCAGCAGCAGTAACCCAACCGCCGCCAGCAGAGTGTAGAGAGTGTGGCTAGTTCTGCCCACCACCTTTACCCCCAAGGGCTCCACATGTACGTCGAACTGTTTGGGATATTGCCCCCGATAAATGTTCGCGAATCGCCCTGCGAGTATTCTCACTTCCGCCTCGGCAGCCTTTGGATCGAGACTAGGCTTCAGACGGCCGTATAACACGAAATAGCGCCGGGAGGCGTCCGCGTCTGCGCGGTCAAGGGATGCCGGCATCCATATGTCGCCGCCCCAAAATGCGAACCGAGGCGGCATGATACCCACCAGAGTTGTGGGTTTGTCGTTCAAAAGAAAAGTCTTTCCGATGATGGCGCGATCCATGTCAAAGCGCTTCACCCAGACCTTGTAACTGAGGACGAATACAGACGTTGCTCCCGGTTGCGCGTCCCTCGGCAGAATCCCGCGGCCAACGAGCGGCGCAACACCGAGGAATTCAAAGGCATTGCCGGTGACCATGTCGGTGTCGAGCGGTTCGAGCGCTCCGGAACTGCCCATGAGCACCGTCTCTTCCCAAACGCCCATAGTTGTGTCGAAGATGTGATTTTGCTCTTGGTAGTCGAGGAACTCAGGAAGCGAAAAATAGTTGCGTCCTTCCTCCTCGCTGGTGGCGCCGTCGTGAATGCGAATGCTAAATATGCGATGGCTGTCAACGTAAGGAAACGGGTCGAGGAGAACATTATCGATAACGCTAAATATGGCGGTACACGAACCGATTCCTAGCGCGAGTGCCAGCACCGCGGCAACAACGAATCCACGATCCTTGAACATGGTCCGAAGACCGTACCGGATGTCCTGCCAGAGGCTCGCAAGAAAGCTGCAGGCAGTAGCGTACCCGAGCACGATGGGCTCTTGTGGTCTTTCATGCTCTATCCGACGTAGCTCTTTCTCCAGGAAATCGGCGTCACGCAGCTCTTCAACCGCCAGGCGACGGGCTTCATCTTCCACTAAGCCACCGGAGAACAACTCTTTGTAACGGTCCTCTAGATGCTGTGCCATTTCCTCAGTAATCTCGGCCTCGCGGACGGGCGTCAGCTTCAAGGATGCAAGCCGTCTGGTAATGTCCTCTTTCCAGTCAGGCATGTTCAACCTCCGTAATGCGCCCGATGATCCGATCAACGGCCTCCACGAACCGTTGCCAGCCGCGACGCTGCGAAGCCAAAACCTTCCGCCCCTGCGGGATGAGGCGGTAATAGCGTCGCCGGCGCTGCCCGCTCTTTTCCACCCATCGGCCCTGAGTCCAGCCGCGCGTTTCCAACGTGTAAGGCGATCAGTTTCGAGATCTCGTAGCCGTGCCGTGGCCGAGCCTCCACGAGAGACAGTATTAAAAGCTCTGCGCTGACCCTCTTCCACTCGAGTTCGGAGGTCTTAGTTTCCATATATGGGCCATCCATATAATGGCTGTCGTCAACGCCAGAGTCAAGTGAATTTTCCTTTGTCAGGCCTGGCCCGAGACTAGCAGGGAAAGTTCTGCACGCCTCGTGTGGGAAGCGCAGGATCTTCGAAATAGTTTTTGGGTAGGTAAGACAGACCATCAAGGTCTCGCGAATTCGCCGGACACGCACTTCCTTTTCCTATAACAGGGTTGCGGCTTAACCACTCGAGCGACGGAGCAACCGGCTGTTACAAATTGCAAATGCAATTTTGGCGTTGCGATGCACATGGCTGTCGTGCGTGCGGACCGTCGCGATATTGGGACGCAATCTACTCGTATCTGAGGGCGACCATCGGGTCGACCCGCGAAGCGCGTCGTGCCGGGAGGTAACCCGCCAGAGCCGCAACGGCAACCAGGATGGAAGTCGCAGTACCGATCGTTAGCGGATCAGCCGGTTTAAGGCCAAAGAGCAAACTCGAGACCAGGCGACAGGCGGCTAGAGCGAGAGGCAACCCTATGCCAACCCCAGCTGCCATCAGCCACCACGTCTCACCGAGTACCATCCACAGCACCCGTTCCCGCTCGGCCCCCAGCGCCATGCGCAGACCGATTTCGTTCGTGCGTCGTGCAACGCCATAAGCCATAACCCCGTATAACCCCACGCAGGCGAGAACCAGGGCGAGCAGCCCGAAAAAGCTAAGAAGCCTGGCAAAGAGCCGCTCCTGGAACGTGGCTTGCTCGATCTGTTCCGTTTCTGTATTGATGTCGAACAGCGGCAAGCTCTTGTCGAGGCCCAGAACAGTCTGCCGGACGGAGCTGATCCAATTCTTGGGATCGCCGGCGGTGCGCACCTCGAAGTTCATCGCTCCGGGAAAATCGAGATCCTGGGCGTAGGGGACGTACACGGTGGGTGGCGGTTCCTTGCGCAAGTCGCTGTATTTTGCGTCGCCGACCACGCCGACGATGACTATGTCCGAGCTGCTCTTTTCATTGAAGCCGAAGCGCCTGCCAATCGGGTTCGCATTTCCCAGATACCTGTGGGCTAGGGCGCTGTTGACGACCGCGACTTTCGGGGATTTTCGGGCATCCCCGGCGTTCAGGGTTCGACCGAGTAGCAACGGAATCCCTACGGTTTCAAAGAATCTCGGACCCACGTAGTTCACGTGAACACCACCATGCCAGGGGTCGTCGGTCTCAGTTCTGCCAGTCTGCGGAGTATACCCCTGCAGAGAAAAGCCGTTTATAGTGACGCCGCCCTGGATCAGCCGGTGGCCGGACAGGCTTACGGAGCGCACACCCGGAAGCGCTTCGATCCGTTGCTGTAATTCCTGGTAGAAACTTCCCAGCTTCTCGCCTTGGTACCCAGCCAGCATGGGAGCAATTCCAAACAGCAGAAGGTTGCGGCGATCGAAGCCGATATCCTGGTTCGACAGGTTGCTCAGAGTCCGAACGAACAGACCGGCCCCAATCAGCAAGAGCAGAGACATCGCTACCTGCGAGACAACCAGAGCCACGCCGAGTCCCAAGCGCGCACCCCGCCAGTGACGCCCTCTTCCCACCACACCGCCGGCCCCTTCCTTAAGTGCTGCCGTCAAATCCAAGCGCGTGCCGCGCAGCGCGGGAGCCAATCCGAAAAGAATCCCGGTGAACACTGATATGAGTGCCGTAAAGCCTAATACGCGCAGGTCGGGCGACACATGAAGTTGAACCGGCTCTCTTCCGCTGGACATAAACGCCAGCAGAACGTCGCTAACCCGGTAGGCGAGAATCGCACCCAAGATGCCCCCTCCCATTGCGAGTAAGACGCTTTCCGTGAGCAACTGGCGGACTAATCTGCGGCGGCCCGCCCCCAGGGCAAGGCGCACAGCAACTTCCTTCTGGCGCGACGTAGCCCGTGCCAGCAGCAAGTTGGCGACGTTGGCGCAGGCAATCAACAGGACCAGCGCTACGACCGCCATCAGGACGAATAACGGTCGTGAGAACTGCTGCCGCAGAGCATTCAGCCCTTTACCGGCAGGCGCGAGCTCGACTCGAGGAGGTTCCGCCGAAACGCTCTGAGACCCGGGTGCCTTGGGCGGTGCTGTGGCCGCAACGTTCTGTCGGACGATTACGTCCAGCTCGGCACGCGCCTGCTGCTCGGATATGCCCTGCTTCAGACGGCCCATTATGACCACCCACCAGTCATCTCGCGCAGCAAACTTGGCTGTCTTAGCTACGCCGGGCTCCGGCCAGACCTGGGGCTGAGTGTGTAACGGTATCCAGACGTCAATGGCTCTTCCTGGCTGCAGTCCGAAAAATTCGGGAGACGTCACGCCGACCAAGGTAAAAGCAACACTGTTCACGGTTATGGCCCGACCTACGACCGCCGGGTCACGTCCGAACCGCTGTGCCCAATAGCCGGAACTGATCATTGCCGCCGGGCTTGCACTTAACGTATCGTCGGCGGGCGTGATCGTACGGCCGAGGAGAGCCTGGACTCCAAGTGTGGAAAAGTAATCGCCAGAGACGAACTGGCCCACAGCCAATCCAGGCTGCCCCTCCGCGCCCACATTCAAGCGGTCAGCGTCCGCGAATCCCAGCACACCAGAAAACACTTGGTTGCGAGCTCTGATATCTTCAAAACCCGGGTATGAGAATGACGTGCTCGTGAAGCGTCCCGTCAGGTCCTGGTCCATCTCGCCCGATAACGATCGTAGGAACGATGGAACGATCCCCGGCTTACTTCGCACTGCCCAGCTCATCAGCAGCAGTTGGCCCGGGTCCTTGACCGGCAACAGTTTCAGCATCACCGCGTCGATCAAGCTGAAAATGGCAGTATTGGCGCCGATTCCCAGCGCGAGTGAAAGCACAACGACCGCGGTCAGGCCCGGACTGCGACGGAGTTGTCGCAGGCCGTAGCTGATGTCTTGCAGCAACGTCTCAATGAAATGGGTTTGGCGCATGTCGCGACACTCCTCCTTAACCTGCTGGACGCCCCCAAAGAGTCGCAACGCTGCGTAGCGGGCCTCTTCGGGCGGCATCCCCGACGCTAGATTCTGCTCGATCTGGCGGTGCAGATGAAACTGAAGCTCTTCATCTAATTGCTGCTCTTCCTGGCGTCGCCGGAAGAGGGAACGAATTGAAAGCTGCAGTTCTTTTAAAGTGCGAACCACTTCTCCCCGCCTTTCATTGAGTCATTGAATCGAGGGGCCCAATACCAATCCAACGGATTACACAATGACTCGATCGCTCTACTCGTATCTCAGCGCCACCATGGGGTCCACGTTCGTCGCCCGACGCGCCGGTAGGTAGCAAGCCAGCAAGGCTACGGCCATCAGAAACAGGGAAACGCCTCCGAACGCGACGGGGTCGAGCGAACTGATGCCGAACAAAAGCGACGAAAGCAGCCGTGAAACAGCAACGGATCCAACGAGTCCGACTAGCAGGCCAATCGCAACGGGCCTCGCGCTCTGACGAAGGATCAGGCGCAGAACGTCGCTTTGGCGTGCCCCCAGCGCCATGCGGACGCCCACCTCGTGGGTGCGCTGGACGACGGCGTAGCTCACCATGCCGTAGATGCCAACCGCAGCGAGCAGCAGCCCCAGGAGCCCGATGGCGGTCGAAAAGACCGCCGCGACCCGGGAGATCACGAAGCCCGGGTTCAACGTCATCAATCGGTCCATCGTCTCGGCGTATACGATGACGTTCGGATCGGCGGTCTTCGCTTCCCGGCCGATTGCTTCCATGAGCCCGTTCGGGTCGTTCTGCGCGCGGACCATGACGTCCCCATAGTGGGCAGGAGGAAGGGGCAAAGCAACGAATCCCGGATCGATCTCGTTCAGCCAGGCGCTGCGCATGTCCCTGCTGACGCCGATCACCTGGAAGGACTCGCCGCCGGGAAATGGTTCGTCGGATCCGTGGTATTGCTTGCTGGCGTCGAGCGTCACGTGCTTTCCAATCGAATCCAAGCCAGGCCAAAGCTTCGCCGCCGTCGCCTCGCTGATGACCGTGACCGGTGCACTCGCCCGCGCCTCCTCCGCGGTGAAGGCGCGCCCCCGAACAATCGGAATGGTCAGCGTCTCGAAGTAATTGGGTGAGACGTAGCTGTAATAGAACTCAGGCGCGGGAGCATTGGACTGCCGGGCCGAAGGGTCAAGGAACACTTTTGTGCTCCTCAATCCTCCGCCGAGTGGCACGCGGCCCTCGGCCACCTCCTTCACTCCCGGCACCGTCTTGAATCGTTCGACCATCCGGTGGACGGTAGCGCCCATCTTGGCAGAGTCGTATCCGAGACCAGGCGGTATCTCGAAGTCCAAGGCTAGGATCTTCTTGGTTTCGAATCCCGGATCAAGTCTGACCGCCCGCGCCGATCCTCGAGCAAGCAGCCCGGCCGCAATCAGTAGGACCAGACAAATGGCCACTTGCGCGGCGATGAAAAAGCGGCGCAGCCGCCGCCCGCGCAGTTTGCCGGCAAAACTGGCACCTTCTTCCTTCCAAACCGACGCCAAGTTGAGCGTGGAAGCCTCAAGCGCGGGCGCAAGGCCGAACAAGATTCCGGTGACGAGCGAAATAGTCAATGTGTAGGCGAACACGCGAATGTCCGGATTGACGTTGATGGCCAGAAAGCCCCAAACCGGAGGCAGCGAGGCGGCAACCGATGTTTCGAGGAGCCACTCGGCAAACCAGGAGGCGAGAAGACCCCCGCCGCCTGCCAGAACAGCGAGCAGACTCGCCTCGGTCAGCAACTGCTGGATCAGCCGGCCGCGGCTTGCGCCGAGCGCCAGGCGCATGCCGATCTCCTTTCGCCGCGCCGCCGACCGCGCCAACTGCAAGCCGGCCACATTCGCGCACGCAATCAGCAGAACGAGACCCACCGCGCTCAACAATGCCGCCAGCATTGTGAGGGCTTCCCGGCTCGGATGAGCTCCGAAGGGTGACGCGGGCTCGACGGAGATCGTAAAGGGCTTGCTGTTCATGGAGCCGGCCGGGTAGCTTCGCCGGACCTGCTCCGCAAGCACTGCCATTTCAGCTTGCGCTTGCTCTTTCGTCACACCACTCTTGAGGCGGCCGTATATTGCGCAGCACTGGTCGTTCGAGTTATGGAGCGAGTCGCGTCCCGGCTCGAGAAGCTGAAATGCAGACATGGGCAGCCAGACCGAGGGCGCGTTCTGATAGGTGCCGATGAAGTCCTTGGGCGTGATCCCGATCACCGTGAATGGTTTCCCATTCAACTTCAGCGTCTTGCCCACGAGAGTCGGGTCGGGTCGGAAGCGGCGAGCCCAGAAGTTGTAGCTGAGCATCACGACGGGAGAAGGTTCCGCGGCGGCGAAGCTGCGCCCCATCGCGGGATTGATGCCGAGCGTCGAGAAGTAATTCTCCGAGACCATAGCCGCTCGGCCCAGTTCAGCCGTGCCCCCCAATTGTTCGAAGAACCGGATGCCGAGCAAGGCCGTGATTCCGCCCGGCGGCTCGTTCCGGCCGCTCGCGCTGGCCAGCGCGCTCATGGATACGTCCGTCCCCGAAGCTGCGAAAAGACCCTCGAAAGACCGGTTACGCTCACGGTAGTAAAGGTAATCGGGGTAGCTGAACGCTCCGACGTTCTCCTCTCCGACGGCGGACCGGTAAACGGCCACGATTCGGCCAGGATCGGTGGCCTGAATCGGACGCAAAGCTGCGGCATTGAAGGCCGTGAACACGGCGGTGTTGACGGCGATTCCGACCGCTAGCGCAAAGACGGCCAAGGCAGTTAAGCCCGGGTTCTTGGCCAGCATCCGCAGCCCGAAGCGAGTATCCTGGATGAGATTCTCGATGTAGTTCACCCTGCGCATGTCTCGGCACTCCTCTTTAATTTGCTGCACGCCCCCGAAAAGCCGCAGCGCTGCATAACGGGCCTCTTCGGGTGGCATCCCCGCCGCCAGGTTCTCGTCGATCTGGCGCTCCAAATGAAACTGAAGCTCGTCGTGGAGTTGCTGCTCTTCCTGGCGTCGCCGGAAGAGGGAACGGATTGAACGAAGCAGTTCTTTTAAACGGCGCACCACTTCTCTCTGTCTCTGATTGAGTCATTGGACGGAGGGCCAAATACCCAATCAACGAATCACAATGACTCAATCGCTCTACTCGTATCTCAGCGCGACCATCGGATCAACCGAGGCAGCGCGCCGGGCCGGGATGTAGCTTGCCGCCAGCGCCACCACCGCAAACACGGTCGGCACCGCAATAAACGTCAGCGGATCGTTTGGCCTGACCTGGTAGAGCTCCGCCGCAAGAAATCTGGTGACGCTGAGCGCACAAAGCACGCCTATAGCAACGCCAATCGCCGCTAGTTTTAGTCCTTGCCCGACGACCATGCCCATCATCTGCGCCGGTCTCGCCCCCAGCGCAGTTCGGATGCCGATCTCGTGCGTGCGCCGCGACACTAGGTCCGACATCACGCCGTATATCCCGATTACTCCCAAAAACATGGCTAGCGCCCCGAAGAGAACCAACACCCTTGCGAGCACACTGTATCCCGCGTTCACTATAGCCATCAAAGTTTCGAGAGGCTCAACCGAAGAGATCGGCTGGTCACGGTCCACGGCCCAAATCGCGTCGCGGATTGCCGTTGCCACTGTGGTGGAATTGCCAGCGGTCCGCGCCACGAATCCGAGCGTCGCGGAAGGGAATTGCGCCAGAGGAACGTACATCTGCGGCTCGGGCCGCTCGCGCAAGTAATACAACTTGATGTCGTTCACTACGCCTACAACCGTGCAGGCGGTGTGTTGCTCGCCAAATTGTAGTTCTTGCCCGATTGGATCTTCACTTGGCCATAGGTCCCGTGCGAGCGTCTCATTGATGATCGCCGAGTGTGAATGGCCCGGTGCGTCGGCGGAATTGAAAGTGCGGCCTTTAAGCAGTCCAATCTGCATCGCCGAGAAATAATCGTCAGAGACGGATGTGAATTGGGCGCCGAGTTTTTCTTCGGGGCGAGGCGCAGGCTTCGAGGCCGCCTCGACTTCGGTCCATCTGCCGAAGCCACCGAACGGCACGGAACTCGCAGCACCAGCCGAAACCACCTGCGGCAGTGTATGGATGCGTGCCAGCACGTCGTCACTGAACCTTCGCCAGCGCCACTCCTCCGCGTACTTTGTTTTGGGTAGTGTCAGTTGCGCCACCACTACCTTCGCCGGATTGTATCCGGGGCTGGAGCGCACGGAAATGACGAAGCTCTTGACGAGCAGCGTCGTCGAGATGAGTACCACCACAGCGAGTGCAATCTCCGCAGCGACGAATATGCGCCGTAACGGCGCGGTACCCTTGCTCCCCGAGGTTTGCCCTGACGCTTCCTTAAGCACGGCGTTAACGTCACGTCTGGAATGCTCATACGCCGGTGCGAGTCCGAAAACCATGCCACACAGCAACGCGATCCCCAGCGTAAAGCCCAGCGTTGTGGAATCTAAGTCCACATGTCCGTAGTTCAATATGTAACCGCGAATGTGGCCGGGAATCTCAGAATCGATCCATCGCATCCCCAAAAGGCCAACGAGCGCTCCGGCCGCGCCGCCGAAGAAAAACAACACCACTGATTCGCTCAGAAGCTGTCGCACGAGCCGGCCGCTTGTCGCGCCAAGCGCCCCGCGAACGGCGAACTCCTTGGTACGGTTTATGGCGCGGGCTAGCATCAGGTTGGCGACGTTCGCACACGCAATGAGCAGAACCACGGCGACGATCGAGAAGCAGATCAGCACCTCGGGCGCGCCCTCTTTTCTGGCAATTTCCTCGCTCATAGAGCTGACAAGCAACGTGAGGTTTGTGTTCGTTTGAGGAAACTCCTTTTCGAGACGTCCAAAGATCGTCGCGGCCTCCGCTCTTGCCCGCTCCTGTGTCACCCCGGCCTTCAACCGCCCAAATGCACGGAGCTCGGAACTGCCACGGTCGGCGCGCTGCTTATCTGTCAGGGCTAGGGGCGTCCATAAATTGGCGATGCCCATCAACGGAAACTGGAACGTTCCCGGCATCACGCCCAATACCGTGTACGCCTCGCCTCCAATCGTGATGGTTCGCCCGATGATCTTCGGGTCCCCGGCGAATCGGCCTTGCCACAGTCCCTCACCGAGAATGGCTACGTGGCCCGCTCCCGGCCCATCTTCGTCGGGTGTGAATGTCCGCCCGAGCATTGGGTTGGCGCCCAGCGTCTCAAAATAATTCCAGCTCACGCGTCCCCCCTCCACTAACGCGGGGGGACCGTCGCCGGTGAGATTGAAATTCCAGCCCACCCATAGGGCCGTCCGCTCGAAGGAGGCGTTCGCCTTCTGGAAATCCAGGAAGGATGCCGTGGAGGCGAGGCCTTCCGTTGTCCAGCCCTTTTTCTTGTCATGCGACAGGAACACCATTAGCCTGTTCGCCTGCGGGTAGGGCAGTGGTTTAATCATCCAAGCATTTACGTAACTGAAAGCCGCCGTGTTGGCGCCGATGCCGAGCGCCAAGGTCAGGATGGCGACTGCCGTGAAGCCGGGATTCTTGCCCAGCGCGCGCAGACCATAGCGAAGGTCTTGGACGAGATTCTCGATAAAGTTTAGGCGGCGCATGTCACGGCACTCCTCTTTGATCTGCTGTACGCCCCCGAACAGCCGCAGGGCCGCATACCGAGCCTCTTCGGGCAACATCCCAGCCGCCACATTCTGCTCGATCTGGCGCTGCAGATGAAACTGAAGCTCGCCGCTCAGTTGCTGTTCCGCCTGGCGTCGCCGGTAAAGGAAGCGCAGGGAACTCGCCAATTCACTTTGCCACGGCATAAGCGTCGATCTAATTCTCAGCAGTCGCTTGGAAGTAATGGGCCGATGGCCACAAGGGTTACTCGTATCTCAGCGCCACCATGGGGTCCACCTGAGACGCTCGCCGCGCCGGGAGGTACCCGGCCAGCAGGGCCACGGCTGCCAGCACGGCCATGGCCGATACGATCGTCACAGGGTCGGTGGTTTTCAACCCGTACAGCATAGCTGCCACCAGACGCGACGCGGCCAGGGCCGCCGGAACTCCGATGACGATCCCGAGAACAGCGAGGATCATCGCCTCCCGCAGCACCATTTGCAGAATCTTTGCCTTTTCGGCGCCCAGCGCCATGCGGATGCCGATTTCGTTAGTTCGCCGCGCCACAGCGTAGGACATCAAGCCGTAAAGGCCCACGCAGGCGAGGACGAGCGCCAGCAGCGCAAAGAAGCTCGAAAGCCGGGCAAAGAGCCGCTCCTGAAAAGTCGCCTGATCGATCTGCTCCGTCTGGGTGATGATGTCACGCAGCGGAAGATTTCTGTCCCGGTTCTGGACCACCTGCCGAACCGCAGTGATCGAATTCCTGGGATCGCCGGCCGTGCGCACTTCGAAAGTCATGAATTGCAGGATGTCGAGATGCTGAGCATAGGGAAAGTATACCGTGGGCGGCGGCTCATCCCGAATCTCGCCATATCGCGCATCGCCCACCACGCCCACGATCGCTATTTCCGCGTTCTTCGCCGCCTCAAAACCGAATCGTCGCCCGAGGGGATTGCCGCCTCCGATGTAACGCCGGGCGAAAGCGGTGTTCACCAAGGCGATTTTGGGAGCGCCTTCGATGTCGCCGTCGCCGATGGTTCTGCCGAGAAGCAGGGGAATACGAAAGGTTTCGAGGAACCTCGGACCCACGTAATGGGTGTAGACGTCGGAAGCCCCACCCCTCTCGCCCGGCTTCGGGACATATCCCTGAATGTAGACATCCGAGCCGCCCCTACCGTCGTTGATGAGAGCGTGACGGGAAAGCGTGGCGGATCGCACGCCGGGGATCGCCTCGATGCGGCGCTGCATTTCCTGGTACAGGCTCGCCAGGCGTTGGCCGTGATAGCCTGAGCGTGAACCATCAATCGTAAACAGCAAAAGGCTACTTCGATCGAAGCCGATATCTTCCGTCTCCAGGTTGCTCAGCGTGCGCACAAACAGGCCGGCGCCGACCAGCAGCAACACGGACATCGCGGCCTGCGCGATCACCAGCGCCTTGCCGAAACCAAGACCTATTCTTCCTGGGCGCCGGGCGTTGCCAATTACTCTTCCCGTGCCCTCCTTGAGGGCAGGCGCCAAATCCAGCCGGGTGTCGCGCAAGGCAGGAGCAAGTCCAAAGAAGATCCCCGTGAGCAGCGAGACAAGCACCGTGAAGCTGAGCACGCGCAGATCGGGCGAGACCGACAGCTGAATCGGGTCTCCTCCGCTTGACATGAACTTCAGCAGAAGACCGCTTGCCCAATAGGCGAGAACCACTCCGCACGCGCCGCCCGCCACCGCAAGCGAGACGCTCTCGGTGAGCAACTGTCGGATGAGTCTGCCGCGGCCCGCTCCGAGAGCCAGCCGCACCGCGATTTCCTTCTGGCGCCACTCCGCGCGTGCCAGTAGAAGATTCGCGACGTTGGCGCAGGCGATCAGCAGGACAAGTCCTACTAGCGACATCAGCACGAATAGCGGTTCGGAGAACTCGCGCCGCAGCGCGTCCAAGCCGCCACTCGCAGGCTCCAGTTCGGTCGTTGGGGGCTGGAGCGACGTGTCCGCACGCCTTTGAGCGGGCGGCAGCGGTTCAATGCCGGCAGCTTCCTGCCGCACGATCACGTCCAGGGAGGCACATGCCTGCCGCACAGTTACGTCCGGCTTGAGACGACCCATCATCAGCACCCACCACTCGGTCCGCGCGGAGAAGACAGTTTCTCCTTTAGGAAGCCACTGGCTCCAACCCGGGTCGACCTGCATGTGCGTGCTGAGAGGTATCCAGGTCTCGGTGGGGCGTCCGGCCTGGAGCCCGAAGAATTCCGGCGCAGCCACGCCGATGAGGGTGAAGGGAACACTATTCACGGTGATAGCCTTCCCCACCGTAGACGGGTCGCCACCGAACCGGCTCGTCCAGTACGCGTAGCTGATCACGGCCACAGGTGATGCGCCCGCATTGTCGTCGGCGGGCACGAAGGTCCGGCCGAGAGCAGCACCGACTCCCAGCGTGGAGAAGTAATTTCCCGAAACGTATTCGCCCTTGGCCAGGCCGGACAGCCCGAAGGCATTCACGTTCAGGGGTTGGTCAGCGTCGGCAAAGCCCAGCACATCAGAAAAGGCGGTGTTGCGCGCTCGGATGGACTGATAGATCGGGTAAGAGAAGGACGTGCCGATGTCGCGGCCCATTTTGTCCTTGTAGGAGCTACCGTCATACCCTCGGATCATGTACGAATGGCCCTTGGAGACCCAGTTCAGCAGCACGAGCTGCTCCGGCTGCCGGACGGGCAGCATCTTGAGCATGACCGCATCGATTAGGCTGAAGATTGCCGTGTTGGCGCCGATACCTAGCGCCAGGGACAGTACAATCACCGAGGTGAAGCCGGGGCTTTTCGCGAGCATTCGCAAGCCATAACGGAGGTCTTGTACGAAATGCTCGATGTACCTGACTCTGCGCATATCGCGGCACTCCTCTTTGATTTGCTGGACGCCGCCAAAGAGCTGCAGAGCTGCATACCGGGCCTCTTCGGGCAACATCCCCGCCTCCAGGTTTTGCTCGATCTGCCGCTCGAGATGAAACTGAAGCTCGTCGTGGAGTTGCTGTTCTTCCTGACGTCGCCGGAAGAGGGAACGTATTGAAAGCTGCAGTTCTTTTAAAGTGCGAACCACTTCTCCCCGCCTTTCATTGAGTGATTGAATCGAGGGCCAAATACCCAATCAAGGGATCACACTATGACTCAATCGCTCTACTCGT
>DATJKY010000446.1:0-3391 GCA_035490955.1 Terriglobia bacterium
ATGGTAGAATGGCCTTGGGACTATTAAGGCGCCAAATGCCCATCGACTACAAGGCCGAGCTGCACAAAGTCTATCGGGCGCTGACGGCACCGAGAAAACTGAAGACGGTGATCTTCTTCGTCACCTCCGTATGCAACGCCAAGTGCCGGACCTGTTTCTACTGGGAAGAGCTGAACCAGCGCGGTGACCTCACTTGGGACGAGATCCAGAAGCTCTCAGCCACCATGCCGCGTTTCACTGACCTGTGGCTCTCGGGGGGTGAGCCCATGTTGCGCCGGGAGCTCACCCAGATCATTCACCTCTTCTACGCGAATAACGGCATCCGCTGGGTGAACCTGCCCACCAACGGACTGCTCCCGGGGCGCACTGCGGCGTCGGTGGAAAGGATCATGGTGGAGAACCCCGATCTCCACCTCGACTTGAACGTGGCCCTGGATGGACTCCACGAGATGCAGGACTCCATCCGCGCGGTGCCCGGCAACTTTGCGAAGACTCTCCAGACTCTCGACATGATCCAGCCCTGCCGGCGGAAACACAATCGCTTGCGGTTGAACGTCAACACCGTGATCTGCCGAGAGAACTTCGACCACGTGCTTGAGATCGCTGACTTTGTAAAGGCCAATTGCCAGGTGGATGGCCACTACTTCAACGTCATTCGCGGCAATGCCAAGGAGGCCGGCCTCAAGCAGATCCCCTCAGAGCGCCTGCCTGCCCTTTACAGGCAACTCCAGAGCGTCTACCAGCACTACGCACCGACCATTCTCCGGCGGCTTAACCCGGGCCTGGAGCGTGCGCTGGGTGAAGCGTACTACGCTGGGACGATGGCCTTTCACAACAGGGTTCAGCTGGAAAACATTGACGCTCCGCACCCCTGGCCGATGCCATGCACCGCCGGGGAGACGGCCATCGTGGTAGACTTCAACGGCGATGTGCGGGCCTGCGAGCTGCGGGGGAAGCTTGCTAACCTTCGCGACTTCGGTTGCGACTTCCAAGGGTTCTGGGAAGCGAAGACCCGCAAGCAGGAGCTTGAGTCCATCGTCCGTGACCAGTGCTGGTGCACCCACATCTGTTTCATCCACGACAGTTTGCGCCATTCTCCCAAAGTTCTGCTATACGACATTCCGGTGACCTATCTTGAATCCCGATTCGCCCAGGGTTCAGTCGGCGGCCAGGTGGATTTGTTCGCAGGCAGCACTGTGGAAGCTACTGGCTGAGTTCGGAGCCAGTTTTCGGGCCTTGGCATGAGCTAGCCTCCGGGAGGGGAGCCCGCCGCTGCGGGTGGGTGAGCGAGAAGGGTCGCTGCCATCCGCGTAGCGGGATACCCTAATCCTGCGCCTTAACTTCTGAGTATTCGGCTGTGAAGAACAGATTATAATTGACGAGTTGGTGTAGGGCCCACACCAAGTCGTGTAAAGCTTGCCCCCGCAGGCGGACGCCAGCTCTTCGTACGAGACTCCCAAGGTCTTCCTATTGCTCAGAAAAGACAGGGTTTAGATTCGTTGCCCCTCGCCTAAACCGGTTTGGAGGCGGGCGTGCTTTAGGTGCAGGTGAAGTAAGGATCTGAAATTACAGTCTCAGGAGGACTCAAGTCATGAAGAAGCTGTTCACGCTGTTGTTCACTGCGGCTCTGGCGTGCTCGCTAGCGATGCCAGTCTTCGCGCAGGACAGCGGCTCGCAGGAAACGACGAAGACGACGAAGTCGAAGAAGTCGAAGGCGCCGAAGTCGAAGAAGTCGAAGACTAGCGACACCTCAAAGATGTAGCAGTAAAGGTCGCAACTTCTGCAACTCGCGAGTTTCAAAACGCTCCAAGACCCCCGGTGTCAAACCGGGGGTTTTTGTTTGGGAACGGCCTCGTCAGAAGCTCAGAAAACGCGGCCTGACCGCGGGCCGATGCGTGGCGCGGCTTCGCCGCCTGCTGTGCCGTTCGACTTCGCTCACGGCTCTGAGCTTGTCGAAGGGGGGGCAAGCAGCCGAACCTAAAGACTTTATTGTTTTTCTCAGAGCCTTTGCGCGCCGCAGGCGGCAAAGCCGCGATTTTTTCACACCTTCTCCCGGGGACAGAATCGGGCATTGATGTTTTGCTTGACATTAACGGATCGGATCGGGTTTGTTGCAGGAGTTTGTAAATTGTGTTAAATTCATGCAACCTAATTGTCTGCCGATGAATCTGATTCCAGGCAAGTGGATTGAGAATTAGGGTTTCAAGGACGGAATGGAATGCCAACAATGGTTAAATCTCGAAAAGGGCCATACCGGGCTCTTTTACTCAAAAAGCGGGAAGAATTGCTGGGCTCGGTTAGACCCGAGGGGCTGAGTGCCAGCCTCCAGACGCCTGATGCGGTGGAGTTCGCGGTCAAGACTGCTGAACAGGACCTCACGGCTCGGACGGCCGACCTGCGCAGTCAGATGCTCAAGGAAATCGAGAGTGCTCTGAGGCGCGTCGCGGGCGGAAGCTACGGGTGTTGTGAGGGTTGTGGCCATGAGATCTCTCCGGCCCGGCTCAAGGCAATTCCTTGGGCGCGGTATTGCCTGGTGTGCCAGCAGCTGCGGTCCAGGAACTAATCGCAGTTTATGACAGGACTGAGCAAGGCGACTGTTAACAGAGTCTCGACGATCAGAGGCGAGACGAGCGTCCCCGCTTTCTCGTGCTTCTGCAGCAACCTCTCAGTGTAGCTATCCCGCAAAGATCAACTACTCTGGCCAGCCTGGTTCTAGTGGTTTCCCTCGGACCTACGGTCCGTAGTCTGCTGAACCACTGTCTCTGGCGCCCGGGAGGCCGGCTGGGACGGGGAAGCCTCCTCCGCCGCCGACAGCGGCGGAGCAGACCTTGCTGCCGATTGCGACGCTAGGGACGTGGGATGCGGAGTGGACTTCGGCGAAACAGGGCCGTGGTGGAGACTGCGACCGCGCCGATCGCGCTGGGATGGAGCCTGGCGAGGTTGCACGCGTTCGGTGGGCCTCGACGGTCTGGGTACCGGACGGAACAGAACATCGATGCGGACCGTATCCAGGTCGTCCTCACCGAGCTCGATGACCTGGTCAAAGCCCTCGCGCTCAAGATCGCCGCGTTCCCGCGCAAAAATGCGGTACTGGCGCTCAATCACCGGCCGCCCCACCGAGCGCTCGCGGGCCTGATCCCGCGCGATACAGATCTCCAGTGGAATGTCGAAGAGGAAAACAACGCAAGGCACCCCGTGCTTGCGGGCCAAGTCGAGCAAGGTCTTTCGTGCCTCAGGTGTGAGCGCCGTGGAATCCACCACGCAGAGGCGGTTGAGGCTCAAGCGCTGCTCGACGATGAAATTCACCAGTGCGAAAGCCTCGGCGGAGTGGCGCTGATCGCGCTCGTCGTCGCACACCAGCGACCGGGCATGGTCGGAGGAGATAATCTGC
>DATJKY010000447.1:0-5303 GCA_035490955.1 Terriglobia bacterium
TTCATCCTGAGTGCTGGTCTGAGAATGTAGGTTTGCTGAAACTCCCACGACAACAGCCGAGACAAGCACAAGCGTCCCAACTCCTTTGGATATTGGTTCCATGGGTGGAGTATAGCAGAGAGCGGCGGAAGTTCCAGGGACGGCACCCAGGGCTTAGCCGCACTAAGACGCCCGCGCCATTGCGAAGTGAAGGCCTCAGGTACAGGAAGTCAACCCTGGGTAACGATGAAAATCACCGTCAAAGGCGGCCAGCCGGCAGCTGCTCGCCGCCGCGAATGCGGCAAGATGGGCGTCGGTCCACTCCACGGCGCGCAAGTCAAGCTGTCCGGCCCATTGCCCCAGTAATTCGTCCAAGCCGGCCGGCTCACCGAGCAAAGTGTCAAATGAAGCCGGCGAGTCAAGGCCAGAGGATGAACGGGGCCTCCAATGGCACAAAGGCACCTTCGCAGTAGGGAACGACGCGGGGAGTGTAATCGGCTGCAGGGCGAGTCGCTGGTACGCTCGAGACGTAAAGGAAGCCATTGGCCGAACCGACCAACGGCTCGCGCCGGGTCATTACCTCGCGGAAAGGCTCGGCACCGTTCTGGCCGTCGGCGTAAATCTCCACCCTCACCGCCTCAGGATCGATTTCATTAAGATACACCTGCACCTGGAAGACGTAAGGGTCGCTGTGGGCGTCCACTGTAACAGAACCGAAACGCAACTTTGACCAATGCTTTGCCAGCTCTCTCTGCCAACGGAGCAAGTCGCTGCCCAGTTGACCCCCATTTGCGGCGCGCTCGCAATAGGCGCTGGCCGCGGGAAGATAATGCTTCTCGGCGTACTCGCGCACCACGCGGTTGGACGAAAAAGCCGGCGTCAGCCGCGCCATGCTTTCCCGCATCCGAGCCACCCAGCCCAATGGGATTCCCCTTACGTCGCGGGCGTAGAACGTGGGAATGACTTCTCGCTCCAGCAGATCGTAAAGAGCTTGAGCCTCGGCGGCATCCCAGGCAGGATCGTCACCATGCTCTTTGCCGTCGCCGAGGGCCCAACCCACCTCCGGCGAATACGCTTCCGCCCACCAGCCATCAAGCTCCGAGAGATTCAACCCCCCGTTGACCAGCACCTTCATGCCGCTCGTGCCGCTTGCTTCCCAAGGGCGGCGCGGTGTGTTGATCCACACATCCATTCCCTGAACGAGTCGCTCTGCCATCAGCATGTCGTAGTCACTGAGAAAAACCGCGTGCGGCCGCACCTCCGGCCGTCGAACGAAGCTCACCCATTGCTGGATCATCGCCTGCCCGGCCAGATCCTGGGGGTGGGCCTTGCCAGCAAGAATTAGTTGGACCGGCCGCTGTGGATTGATCAGGATTCGAACCAGCCTCTCGGGATCGTGCAGAAGTAGGTTGGGTCGCTTGTAGGTGGCAAAACGACGGGCAAAGCCAAGGGTCAGCGTGTTGGGATCGAGTATCTGTCCGCCCTGCGCAACCTCTTCGGCTGGCGCACCATGGGAGGCCAACTGCCGCTGCAACCATTTCCGGACATACTGGATGAGCGACTCCAGGGCGCGCGTCCGAAGCTGCCAGAGTTCGGCATCACTCACCCGGCAAAAATCCTCCCCGATGTCTGCCGTCGTCCAAAGCCAACGCTCCTTCCCGCACCCGGTCTCCCATAGGCGATCGGCCTCCGCCGAATCCCACGTGGGCACGTGTACGCCGTTGGTTACATGGGTCACCGGAACTTCGACCTGCGGCCATCGCGGAAAGAGCGCCTGGAAAATTCGCCGGCTAACCTCGCCGTGCAGTCGACTTACACCGTTCACCGCATTGCTCGCTCGCGTGGCCAGGTACGCCATGTTGAATGGCTCCGAGAGGTCGTTGCGATCTCTGCGTCCGAGGGCCAGCAGGTCCTGGAAGGAAATCGAGAGTTGCTCTTCCGTATAATTCTTTAAATACTTCTCCATCAGTTCCGGGGCAAAGCGGTCGAAACCAGCCTCCACGGGAGTATGGGTGGTGAAAAGGTTCCCCGCCCGGGTTACCGTCAAGGCAAGATCGAACGGCTGCTTGTTGTCGGACATGTAAGAGCGCGCGCGCTCCAGTACCGCAAATGCCGCGTGACCTTCGTTCAAGTGGCAGACCTCAGGTTCCAAGCCGAGAGCACGCAGCAAGCGCCAGCCCCCGATGCCCAGAATAAGCTCCTGCTTCAGCCGCAACTCCGGCCCGCCTCCGTAGAGTTCACTGGTGATACCCCGGTGAGCCGCCAAGTTCGCAGGGTCGTTGGTGTCCAGCAGGTAGAGTCTGGCCCGGCCCACCTGTACCTGCCAGGCGCGGACCCAGAGCCGGAAACCGGGGAAGGCCATCGGCAGGCGCACCCACTCGCCCTTGGAATCTCGCACCGGCCGGATCGGGAGTTGCCCGGGATCATTGAACGGATAGAGTGCTTCCTGCCGGCCCTGAACATCAATCTCCTGGCGGAAATAGCCCCGCTGGTACAGCAAGCCTATCGCGGCCACCGGAACACTCAGGTTGCTTGCCGCCTTGAGCTGGTCTCCCGCCACATTCCCGAGCCCGCCGGAATAAATCGGCAGGGCCTCACTCAACATAAACTCCATGCTGAAGTAGCCGATCGTCTTCAAACAGGTGCCGGGATGGACCTTTTGAAACCACCCGAGGGCCGCCTCCGCAGCGCGCCTTTCCTGAAGGAGTTCCTCCACCAATCGCTGAAAGTCAGGATCTCGAGCGACGCTCTGCAACTTCTCCTGTGAGACAGTCTGCAAAACCACCCACGGATTGTGGGTCAGGTCCCAGAGCTCAGGATCGAGTCGCTCCCATATCGCGTCGGCGGAATGCTTCCAGGACCAGCGCAAGTCCAAAGCCATCTCGGCAAGCGCGTCGGAGGGCTGAGCCTCAGAAGGTCGAAGGCTGTAAGGGGGATTACTCATTTATGCCTCATCTGACGTTGACATTCGGTTCTACGGACATCCCTGGCCTTAAGAGGTGCTCCGGATCCTGACCCTTTTCGAGCACAATTTTGACGGGAATGCGCTGCACGACCTTGACGTAATTCCCCGTCGCATTCTCCGGCGGCAACAGGCTGTAACGCGCTCCGCTGGCTCCAGCGATGTTGAGAACGTGCCCGTCGTAAGTGCGACCGTAGGTGTCCACGGAAATCCTCGCCCGCTGGCCTGGCCGCATATACGTCAATTGTGTTTCTTTGAAGTTGGCAGTCACCCAAATATTCTCACTGCCCAGAGGGACGATGGTCATCAGTTGCTGGCCTGGCGTGACGTTCTGGCCAACCTGTGCCGACCTTTGACCTACAATCCCGCTGACCGGTGCCACAATCGTCGTGTACTGCAGGTTCAGTTGCGCCTGCTCGAGTGCCGCAGCGGCCTGCTGGATCTGCGCCTCCGCCGCTTCCGCCCGAGAGCGTTGCACGGCAATCTGCTGCGGCCGGGTCTGGGCGTACTGCAGTTCGGCCTGAGCTTGCGCAATCCGAGCGCGCGCCTGAGTGACCGTCTGTTCGGCGGCGGCTGCTGACGCCCGGGCAGCCTCGACGGCGGCGGCGGTAGCCTGCTGACTATCGACCGCTTGGGTGTACTGCTGCTGCGGGATTTCGTCCTTCGCCGCCAGCGGTTTGTACCGGTTGACGTCATCCTGAGCCTTCAAATCGTTGGCTTCGGCCTGCCGCAGTGAGGCCTGCGCGGCGTCAAACTGCCGCTGGGCGGCCGCCAAGCCGGCTTGCGCATTCTCCACGTCGGCCTGAGCCGTAGATAAGCCACTGGAAGTGTTCACGGAAGTCAGGGGGACATTGGTCACCTGTACGGCCGCGCTGGCCTTGTCATTGGCCAAAACCGCCTTGGCGTTCGCCACGGCTACCTCGTAGTCTTTTGGGTCGAGCTGCACCAAGACCGTGCCCTGTTGCACATATTGGTTGTCATCCATCGTGACGCGAGTCACGTAGCCTGATACGCGAGAACTAACAGGATAGATATAGCCGTCAATTTGCGCATCGTCTGTGGACTCCCAGGCGATATAGTGGCGATACAGCGGAACCGCGATCGCGATGAGAGCGAGGCCCAATACCACCAGCAGGATTTTCTTACCCCGTTTCGCGCGCCGTACCGGGGCTCGTCCTGGGCCAACCCCCGTCCCGGTCGCTTTCGTTTCCTCGAGTCTTACCGTTTCTGGGCTCTGTGTCACTGTGTCTGGCATGGTTACCTCACTCCCAGATACTGCAGGCCCGACTGTTCGGCAATACCGATGGCCTGTGCAAGAGAGATTTTCGCCAAGTTGAAGGAGTAAAGACTGGCGATGTAAGACTGATTGGCGGACGCCACCGATTGCTGGGCTTGGACCACGGAGAGGTTGTCGGCCACTCCTGCCTGAAAGCGATCCTGCGCCTGGGTGAGCGTCTGATTGGCCAGATCGATGTTGCTCTTGGCCACCGCTACGAGTTCCGAGGACGAGTTGAGGTTAAAAAACGCGGTGCGAACCTGGTCGTCAATACTGCCCCGCAGGTTTTCGAGTTCGGCCTTGCGCTGCTGGAGCGCGGCGTCCGCCTGCAATTTGGCAGCGCGAACCTCAGTGCCCTGGAATATGGGGATGTTTAGGCTGCCGGCGAAAGTGAACGTCCCGTGCGACGTGGCAAAGTTCGGGCTGCCGATGTCGCCATAGTCAGTGTTGAGAGATAGCGACGGGTAGTTTTGGGCGGCGGCGGCCTGTCGAGCGAGTTCGGCTGACCGCACTTGGGCCTTGGCGCTCAAGTAGTCGGGCCGCGTCACATACGCCTGCTGCAGAGCCTGGTCCAAAGTGATGCCGGTCAGTGGCGCGTAAGGAACAGAGTCGGTGAGCTGGAACTCCTGGCCGGTGGGAAGCCCAATCACCCGCGCCAAGGTGAGCCTGTCGATTGAGAGTTGGTTCTCGGCGGCGATAAGGGTCTGCTGCTGCGTCTGCAACTGTACGTGGGCACGCAGCGCATCGATGCTGGCGATCACGCCGGCCTTGTTTTGATCCACAGCCTGGTCATAGAGCGTCTGGGCCGTCTTCACTTGGGCGCGATCGGAATCCACATTGGCCCCATCTGCAATCACTTGAAGATAGGCATTACCCGTCACCAGGATCACGAAATCACGATCGCTTTTATAAGAAAGTACTGAGGCTTTCGCCGCCTCTGCAGAAGACTTAAAGCTCTTGAGGTCGGACCAGTTAAAGACCTGCTGGGAGAGATAACCGCGGGCGTCGGCGATACTGAATGGTCCTACAATCGCCGGGATGCCGGGGAACTGGCTGACGGGGAGCCCGAGCGCCGCGAGGTTAATC
>DATJKY010000448.1:0-4423 GCA_035490955.1 Terriglobia bacterium
TGATAACGGCCCTCTCCGAGGGGAGAGGGTACGGCGAAGCCGGGGGTGAGGGGTTGTTTTCTTCTTCCAAAATCAGCGAGGCCCTCACCCACCGCTTCGCGGTCCCCCCTCTCCCGCAAGCGGGCGAGGGCTGTTGTCAACCGATATTTCACCTCCAGACCAAAATGTACAAACTCCAGGGCACGCCTGAAGGCGTGCCCTGATACAAGCCGTAATTGCGCGAATTCTTGTCACTAAGCGCTAGGTTAGCACAGCCGGCACCGGCAGCGGTTCACTCATAGAAGTCTGCCACCAAGGCGGCATAGCAATGGATTGACTCCTTCCGTCACTCTGTCGCAGGGGACTGACCTCAGAATGAGTAGATCATTGAGAGATTTACCAGGTTTCCTCGGAAGCTGCGAGACGGAATGCCAGTGACGACGGGTGTTTCGTTCTTTTCATAGTAGTCGTAGAAGCCCCATCCGCCTCGGAAGGCCACGCCTTTGGCCACATCAAAGGTCACGGTCCCGTAGGGCCGATTATAGTTGTAATCAAGCGGTCCCGACGGTGAATTCGGATTGAGAATCAACGTGCTGCCCGTCGTACTGTCAATCGCATATCCGAGGGTCAGGTGGAGCCGCGGGACAGGCTGCCAGGTGATGTCAGTAAAGCCGTAATTCATCTTGCTGATGTAATAAGAGAGGGCTTCCAGTGGTGAGGCACCTGGGAGCGCGCACGCCACAGACCCGGGCGGCGGCGTAGCGGAGCCGATCGAATAGCAGATGTTGTCCTGGGAGAACACGTCGTTGTAAGTGTAGCCGAAATCCCAGGACCACTTCGGGCTGGGATTCAGTGTCACCGTTAGGGCGTAGTTGCGGTTGTGACTGAGATAATTGATTTGCGTGACATTGTTCCGAATTTCGTAAATGTTGACCGAGCCAGCGATGTTCGCCCACGGAGTGGGCGTATAAGAGCCCCGTAGTTTGTAGAGCTGGTATTGGCGCGGGCTCAGACGAGTAAAGGTCTTGTCCGCGTACATCAGTTCCATGTCGTAGCGGAAGCGCAGCTTCTGTGTCGGCCGCGCCCAGAGCCCGAGCAGCAGTGTGTTTTCATTAATGAGCGTCTTTTCCGTGTCAAATGCCGTTGCAGTGGGGGCAGTACAAACGCCGTTGGCATCAAAGGGGCCGTTGACGCAGGCGCCTCTAGCGGCATTGACCGGCGTCGTCAGGCCTGGAGCGGTTCCCGGGTAGTAGGTGCCGCCGCTAATTTCAAGATCGCTCTGCTCGATGTTGCGGTGCCGGTAGAGGTATCCCAAGCGACCACCGTACTGCTTGTTAAAGTCATACTGAAACTGAATGGTATTGGACTTGATATCCTGGCCAAGGAACCGGCTGGAAACGGCGGTCGCGACGTCCGCGGCCGAGCTGCTGTTATGGGGCGGGCACGTTGCCGCCGTAAAGGGCGGAGGGCAAGCGGCCGGTGTGTAAATGACGGGCGCGACCAGCAGAGACGTGGTGAAAAGCAAGTTATCGATGCTCGAGAACTGGCCGGGAATGCGGAAGTCGCTGAAGATGAACTCGTCAATGATGCGGAACTTCTCTGTGGCATACCAGGTGGCCGCAGCGTCTGCCGTGACGGAAACACGGTTCGCCGCGGCCGGTCCGCTGGTGGCACTAATACCCAGGTTCGACTTACTCGTAAAGCCTTGATAAAACTCTTGATAATTGTTAACAGTGCTGATCCCGGAACTGTACCCGAAGAGCCCTGAAATGTCGATGTTCTTGAAATAGCGCGACTGGAAGCTGAACTGCTCGGTTGGAATCGACGTTCTCACCGGTCCCCCACGCTGGTAGGCCAGGTAGGCGTTGCAAGTGGGGTTGGCCGTCTGCGGCGTGGTGGTAAAACTAACGACAGGCGTCGCGCAAGGCTGGCTGCTCGGGGTATTAAACGGAACACCGAGATCCACAGGCGTCCCGTTCGATAACCGGTAGAAGAAATTCTGGTCGAGGTAGGATGTATCTCCCTTGGTGTAACTGTAATACTGGTCGTAGCTGAAGTTGGTCCGAGGCAGAATCCTGAAGTCCACACCCACCCGGTAAGTATCCGCCGTTGTCTTCGCGCCCTGAAAAAGAAGGGCGTCCGTTCCCTCGTGGACGCTGCTGTCCGACGGCCCATAGCTGTTGTTGTGGAGGTAGCCCAGCCGGAAGCGCACGCGCGATTCGGGGAGCATCGTAAGGTTGAGGAGCGTCATATCGCGCGACAACTGGAAGAGATGTGGGGAAAGAGTGATGGGGACAAAGGGCACCGAATTCGAAGGATTGAGAGGATTGGCGAGCAGATTGTAGTCCCAGTAGTTGCGATCACGACGGAAGGTGGCATCGAAGTTGTACCACTTGTTCTTGGACACCCTCAGAATGGACACGTTGTTGGGGTCGCCGCCGTAGCCGAAGCTGGTGGTGAAGAGGTCATCGAAAAGGGGGCCCTTGTTATCGAGAGAACGCATCTCCAGAGTCTGTCCAAACAGGCGCGGTCCTGACGCGAGATTGACGTAGGTGGCGTAGACCTGGTCGTTACCTGTAAAGCTGGTGATCCTTCCCCCGAACTCCACTGACTGCTTGACGTTGTAATCCCCGATGTTGATGCCTTCGCCCGTCGGCTGGTCAGCGGAGTGCTGTGTCGGCTGCTGAGCTCGCGCCACGACGGTGAATTGAGCGAGCAAGACAACCGCCAGGAATGCAGACCTGATGCCAGAGCGGACTGATTTCATATGGGACCCCGGTAGCGCGGACCCCGTTCTTGGGTCCGCGGGTGTTCGCAGCACAAGCCGCAGACGCCACCAGGCGTCTGCGCTACTACTACTTAAAGTAGACCGCGCTGAAGTTCGAGCCATGGATCGCCACATGGCAGAGCGTACAAGCTTGGTATTTCGTTGTCTGGTTGTGGAACGACGGTACGCCAGGCACCGAGGAGTCAACCGTCAACGTGTGGCAGCCCAGGCACAACAGGTTGATCTGGCTGTAATTCAAAAGCCTGGGATTGGCTGAGCCGTGCGGTACGTGACAGGAGATGCAGCCCTCAACCTTGACGGGCGGGTGTTCGTAAACGAAGGGCCCGGCTTTGTCCGCGTGGCAGTTGAAGCAGACCACGTCTTGGGAGGAACTGGCCCTCTGTAAACGTGCTCGCTGGGTTCCAAAGCCGCCATGAGGGTTGTGGCAGTCGGTGCATTTCATAAGGCCTTCCTTTACGCGGTGGTGGAAGGGCCGCGAGAACTGTGGACTCACGTCCTGATGACAGGAAAAGCACAGTTGAGGTTGACTCGCCACCAGCAGGCGCTGAGGTTGCTTCGGGTGGTGTGGCTGGTGACAATCGATGCAGCTTACCTGGCTCAAGGCATGTTGGCCACGGACGAAGTTCTGGTGCTCCTGATCGTAATTGTGACAACCCAGGCACCGGTAGCTGATCGCTGTGGCCGAGACGCCTTTGAAGGTGAAGATCTTAGTGGTATCGCCGCCACCCTCGACGTGAGCCTTGCCGGGTCCATGACAGGCTTCGCATCCCTGGAACGCCACGCCCCGGCGGGTGTCGCTCATGGTCTTCCAGTGTGGCGTGGTCTCGTAATCCTTGTAGATCTCCTCGTGGCACGTCTTGCAAGTTTCAGCCCCGACGTAAGCTGAGGTATCAATCGGCTCGTCCGGCGCCGCAGGCTGAGGCGGCTTCTTGGTCTTCGAAGCGGCCCATAAGGTGGGAACCGCGAGGTGCGCCAGGGCGACAAAACCCAAGGTGATTATTACGAGCCTAAGCGCTTGTCTGTAAGACATGCAAGACCTCCCGCAGGGAGTCGTTCGCCTGAAACTAGCTAGCTAGCTTGTTGCGGACAAAAGGTGGTGGCCCATTTTTGCGACACCCCGTCTTGCTTTTGTCAGTTACTATGGGACTTCGAAACCCTAATTAAGACTTCGTGCGAGGGAAAAGTCAATGATTGGGCATCACAGGTTTGTGTGACAAAACACACACAACAATATAAGCCGGCCAACACAAATTTCTGGCTTACTTATTTCGTTTTCATATCTTTCCAAGGCGCACAGCCTCCGATCCGGATCACTTGCGATGACGTCGCTTGACGCGCAGTTGTGCCAGCGAGCGAACTAAAGAGGCGTTGACGGAAGCGACTTCTTCAGTAGAGAGCTTTTCACGCAGGCGGGCGGCAGCGCGTTGACGTGCTTCTTCCGCTTTGGCTTCGTCGATGTTCTCCGCAGCCACCGCCATATCGGTCACGATGGAGACGCGGTCCCCCGTGACTTCGATCAGCCCCTCGCCCACGGCGAGAAAACGATCTTGCCCGCTTTTGCGTACAATCATTTCTCCCGGCACCAACTGGGTCATCAGCCGGACATGCTGCGGAAGGATCCCCATCTCGCCCTCCACGCCCGGCAGCGTGACCATT
>DATJKY010000449.1:0-6413 GCA_035490955.1 Terriglobia bacterium
CAAGAACGGGCAGTACGCTTTGCTAACAGACAAGCAGGCCGGAAAAGGCTACTACCTAGACGATCAGGAAAGGGCCAAACAATATGACGGGCAGAACGTGAAGGTCACCGGAACATTGGATGTGGCAACCAGCACCATCCATGTAACCGATATCCAGCCCGCCTAGCGCCGTGGACGGCGATGAAATAGCAGATCGCATCCGGCATCGGACTTCGGCACCATCGGTGCGTTCCGACTCCTCACTTCCAACCTTTCGCCGCTTTTTTACATGGTGCGAGTAATTTTCTCCAAGCATCACGGCGACGATTATCCGCCACGTCACAAGTGGCCATGCTTGAGAACATTAGGTAGTCTCCGTGAGTGGCACGGTCTTTGCGAACATCTGGGAGTAACCAGTTGGGAAAGAGATCGTTGCCATGAGAACTGTAATGGTCGGACATCCTCTTAACACCAGTTCGGTTGTGTGGTCAGTGCTCTTGTGTGGAAGTACCTGGGTGGCGCAACGCTGTGTTGCTCAGAGTCAGAGTACTGCACAGGGTACCGACGATAAAATCTCGGACTCCGC
The DNA here is from genome assembly GCA_035490955.1 of Terriglobia bacterium. Lineage (GTDB taxonomy): Bacteria > Acidobacteriota > Terriglobia > UBA7540 > UBA7540 > DATJKY01. The sequence goes on from DATJKY010000449.1 coordinate 566, forward strand.
GGCGGCATTGATTCTGAGGCCCGAAAAAGGTGTCTTTCTAAATCGGGTCCAGTAATTTACCTATTTGATTGGTTAGTTCGATTGCAGGCAAGAAATAGACGCTATCGCCGCTGAGAAGCCCTGGAGAAAGGAGAGCTTAAGATGAACCATCATCCTTTCGCGATACTCGTCCACGACCAGCCTTACCCTTTGGAGTCACTAAAGCCGGTCCTACGGGATCTATCAGTCGAGACCTGCAGCGTCAGGACCTGCGAAGACGCTGGACGCCTACTAACGCAGACTGAACCCCAGCTAGTCTTCACCGACACGTCCCTTCCGGACGGATCTTGGGCGGACGTAGTCAGAATGGCGGAGAGGGCCAGTTCGCCTGTCGATGTCATCGTGGTCGGAGCCAAGGAAGACATCAGGCTTTACCTCTCAGCTTTAGAGGGAGGCGCCTTTGATTTTGTCCTGCCACCGTTCGAGCACCAAGCCCTGGAGTTCGTCGTTGAGTCGGCTCAGCAGGACGTGAGTCGTCGCAAATCAACACAGCGTCGGTAGCCATTGCGTCAGTGACCCAATCACCTCATCGCTGAATCGCTCAATTCCTGCTGCTGCCAGTTAGCAAGGCTACGGGAAAGCTGCGAAGTACGTCTCCCAGCGGTAGGGCCCTCCCTCTCGCGACCCGCAATGTCTCTAGACTCTCCCCGGTCAGCACGTTGGCCCATTCGCCCGGCGAAGCCGCGGGTAGGCTGATGACGCTTCTTCCCCACACCTTGTGCCCGACAGGAAACTCGCCAAACGCGATGAGGCGAGCAACCATCCGCGGCACTATTACCGTCACCCACTCACCGTCGTGCAAGCGAGCGAATGCGCAGACATGCTCTTTAAGGGTTCCTGATGCCTCTAGAGGCAGGTAGCCACCCTCAAGAAACAGCGCTCCGTGGTTGCGCCGGAAACCCAGCGCTTTGGCGGTGACGTAGAGCTTGACACTTCCGTCCTGCCACCTTCGCAGAAGTTCTGGCACAAGACCGTCGAGCTTCTCGGACTCGCTGGCCTTGAGTCGGCGAAGAAGCTCGCTGCGCTTCTGGAAGTCCACCGCGCCGCGGTTGTCCGGGTCAACCAGCCTCAAGTCCCAAAGTTCTGAACCCTGGTAGAAGTCGGGAACGCCGGGCGCGCAGATTTTGAGTAACGTCTGAGAGAGCGAGTTGATGGCGCCCAGGTGAGCAATCCGCTTCTCGAAGCGCAAGAAGTCGCGCAGAAACCGGTTTCGGCTGGACGGAACCAGGATCGCATCGATGAATTGATTCATGCGGCTTTCCCGCTCGGTATCTGGCTGAGCCCAATGGGTGTGCACCTTAGCTTCACGCGCAGCCTTCACCATATAGGCTTGTAGCCGTGCTCGGAACGACGGCACTTCGTTAACATCGAACGGCCATGCGCCGAGCATGGTCTGATAGAGCAATATTTCTTCGTTGGCATCTGGAACGCGCTTTCCCATTCCAGTTCTCTTGTCCTCGTTCCAACGACTCCAGAGGCGCAGCCGCTTTTCCCACGCGGCGGGCATTTCGGAAAGCACATCGATCCGCGCTCGCACATCATCGGATCGCTTGGTGTCATGCGTGGAAGTGGCATTCATAGAATAAGGCCAGTTCTTTAGCCGCTCGCGCATCCGAGAATGGAACTCGTCGACGGGCGAATCGGGCGGCCGCAACCAACCTCCTACTTCGTTCAGAGAAACGAGAGGGTTGTACAAATACAAGGCCGTATCCTCGAAGCCCTTGGCCATGATCGGACCGCTGAACTGCTGCCAGCGCATCACGAAACGCGACCGTGCTTCCAGTTGCTGTCCGGAGAGGTGAGGACGCGCATCCAGCAGCAGCACCTGTCGCAGGAAGTCGAATGCGGCCGAGCTGATCGCCGTATTGCGGCCTGTAGCCTGGTCCACCGCGCGGTCGACGCGGCGCCGGTCCGTCGCCGAGACCTGCAGGCTTCGGATATAAGTTCGGTAGATGGGAAGAGAGGCAGTCACTTCTACCAGAGCATCCGTCAACTCGATCAAAGGCAGGTCCCTAGCATAGCGGTCCTGCTCGGCAAGCCGGCCGAGTTCCAAACCCAAAGACCGTATCTCACCAGCGAACAAGGTCTTCATTACCAGCCTCTTCTGTTGGTAGAGGATATCCTCGAAGGGGAGGGTCGAGCCTACGAAACGATGGTAGACCTCGCCCATGCATTGCGCGCCGAGTGGGTCCACGAAGACCGCGTTCACCAAGTTTAGAAAGTCATACCCGGTTGTGCCCTCGACCGGCCACTCGTCGGGAAGTCGCTCATCCACACTGAGAATCTTCTCGACCACCGTATAGACATGACCACGGCTTTGCTCCTTCCAGCCGAGCTCATGCGAAATCTGGCCCCTCAGCTGCTCAAGGTAGCCCAGTGGTTCGAGGAGGCCATCGATGTGGTCGATACGAAGGCCGGTTATCCTCCCCTCCTTGACTAGCCTAAGAACCAGTGAGTGGCTCAATGTGAAGACGGTGGGGTCGTCGACGCGCACACCGATCAGGTCGTTAATGGCAAAGAACCTCCTGTAGTTGATCTCTTCGTCGGACAGACGCCAGAAGGCAAGCCAGTAGAACTGCCTCTCCAGAATCCCGTCGAGCAGATCGAAGCTGGTTGAATCCTCCTTCCGACCCTGGAAATCGCACAGGCCATCGTCGATGTACCTGCGGACTTCCTCTGACTCACCAAGCTGCCAGAGGCGTTCCTTGATATATCTGCTGAGACTATCTGGCAGGCCTGTGAGTGAATCGGTGCCATGGAGGTCGAATTGGAGCGTAGCGTGTGTTCCCAGTGTGTTCCAAGGCGTTGTCTCTGAACTGGCCACCCGTTCCCCGATCTGCTGCTTGAGGGTGTCGAGCACATCCTCTACCCGTCGCGCTGTGAGGCGCCGCGTACCCAGTTTGTTGCGCAACCGTTGCAGACAACGATTCAGGATGGGAACGTAAGACTCCAGAATCAGAGGCAACTTTGTGCCATGATAGTTCACCCAGAAGCCGCCCTGCTCGAAACTTAAAGTGAGCTCCCGGTTTTCCAAGGTCTGACCGTAAGGCAGAGCCAGGATAGGAAGCATGATCTTGTTCTGCAAGGCCTTCTTGGGACCGTTCCAATCAATATCAAAGCATCGGGCAAAGGAAGACTCAGGCCCCTTTTCCAGCACGTCCATCCACCATGGGTTCGCGCTGCTGACCGCCATATGGTTGGGAACAATGTCCAGCAGCAGACCCATCCCTTTGGACGTCAATTCAGCGGCCAACTCCTGAAATGCTCTCTCACTACCGAGTTCCGAGTTGAGCCGCGTGGGATCCGTCACGTCGTAACCGTGGGTGCTTTGCGGCCGGGCTTGGGTTAGAGGCGATGCATAAAGGTCGGTTATTCCTAGAAGCTGCAAATAAGGAACGAGTGCCCGGGCATCATCAAATCCGAAGTTGGGATTGAACTGCAGGCGATAGGTGGACAGCGGGATTCTCGACGGAGGGTTCACTGCTGCTTCTTTCCCCAATCACTTCGGGCGGCTCAGCACCGCAAAAGACTCGGGGTTCAACTCAAGGGCCGTATCGCCCGTTGACTCCCAGGTCGTGCCCAAAAGGCTCCCCGGTCCCCGCCAACGATGGCTAGCGGAGTCCAATTCCACACGCCAACTTCCTGTTGGTATCATTGCGCTGATTGAATTTATGTCGGACCCAAAATTGAAGGCTATCACCAAGTCCTCCGATTCACTCCACCGACGGACCACTAGCGTTCTGTTCGGCATCAGGGCCGTGACCTCCGAATGTTGCTTACTCAATTGCCGAAGCGCAAAACGATGCTGTCGCAACTTGATCAGCTCGTGGTAGAACTTCCATAAAGTCGCGTGGGGCTCCTGATCGCGCAAGGCGTGATCGAGTTTACCATCCACAAAGGACGATTCCGCCTGCGGGTCGGGTGCGTCGCCCTGCCATTCAAAAGCAGCGAATTCCTCCTGTCGGCCGCGACGAACCGCTTCTACTAGACTGGGATCCGAATGGCTGGTGAAGTATTGAAAGGGGGCTGTTTCGCCGTACTCTTCCCCCATAAAAACCAGCGGTATGAACGGCGAAAGGATAACGGCCCCGGCGGCGAGCTTTAGAGCTTCGAATTTTACCAGGCAACTCAAGCGGTCACCGCGCATGCGATTGCCAATCTGATCGTGATTCTGCGCAAAAACCACGAATCGGGAGGCAGCGATGTCGCGCGAGGAGTTGCCGTGCCTTCTTTTCCGGTAGGCGGAATAATCGCCGGAATAGACGAAACCTTCTCGGAAAGCTTTGGCCAGTTGGTCGAGCTCACCATAGTCGCGGTAGTATCCGGCCTTTTCTCCCGTCAGGAGGGCGTGGAGAGCATGATGAAAGTCATCGTTCCACTGAGCGTCTAGGCCGTAACCGGCTGCTTCCGGGGGACGGATGACTCGCGCATCATTGAGGTCACTCTCGGCGATCAAATAGATCCTGCGGCCAGTGCGCTTCGCCTCCCCATGCACGGCGCGGGCGAGTTCAGCAAGAAAGGGCTGCGCACTGAGATCGACAATGCCCTCAATGGCATCCAAACGCAGCGCATCGACGTGGAGATCTGTCACCCAGTAGAGCGCGTTTTCGACAAAGAAGCGTCGGACCTCGTCGCTGTGGGGGCCGTCGTAATTCAAAGAGGATCCCCAGGGCGTTCGATAACAGTCCGTGAAGTACGGTCCAAAGTCCGAAAGATAGTTCCCTTCCGGCCCCAAATGGTTGTACACAACGTCTAAGATAATCGCCAGACCCCGCTGGTGGCAGGCGTTGACGAGCCGCTGCAACCCCGCTGGCCCCCCATAAGAGTTCTGAACGGCAAAGGGATATGCCCCGTCGTAACCCCAATTCCGTTCGCCTGGGAACTGCGCGACCGGCATAATCTCCAGAGCCGTAACGCCTAATTCCTTAAGCTGGTCCAAGTGCGGAATGATAGCGTCGAAAGTCCCCTGGGTTGAGTAGGTCCCCACGTGGAGCTCGTAAATCACATACTCCTCCAGGCGCGAGCCTAGCCACTCGGTGTCTTCCCATTGGAACCCGATCAAATCGACCACATGCGACGGGCCATGGACGCCCGCAGGTTGTAGTCTCGAGGCCGGGTCCGGGCGCTCTCTGACGCCATCCAGACGATAGAAGTAACGAGATCCCGAGGCAACATTCTGGACCACAGCCTCGTAGTAGCCGCACTCCTTCATTTCAAGAGGCACCAAACGCTCCATCGGAGCGACGACGTGTACTTCGACTCTAGCGACGTGAGGAGCCCATACCAAGAACCGGCATTGGCCGCCGGGGAGGGGTGTGGCTCCCAGGGGGTGGAGTGGTTCTGAGGGTGGATCCGTTCCCATGGTTAGCATCAACAGATGCGGAGACGATGAAATGGCAGCCGGCGCGTCTAGGCCCTTTGCAATTGTGCGGCTACTCCACTGAGCAGGTACGCCCCTTGCACCGTCGTTGCGTGATAAACTCAACGGGAGCATGAGCAGGCCTCCCAGGGTAATTCAGGACAATTGTATTTTCAAAGGGAAATTGCTGTAGGCCGGCAGCCACAAGGGTGGCGGACTAGAGGGTTGTAAACGGCATCAACCCACCGGGTGAACGAGAGTGTCACGATTCGCCCATCGATAGCGGCTCGCAAGAAATAAGAGGAGCAGCCCGGTTGCGCGGCATGGACAGAGCCCTTTCGCCCTTTTCGCCATCGCAGGGTAAATTTTACCGTCGTGCCGGCCGAGTTGCTCGGCAGTGACGCTTCCGGCTGTGATCGAAAAGTAGCCGATTTCGATACAACGTAGGCA
>DATJKY010000450.1:0-2349 GCA_035490955.1 Terriglobia bacterium
TCCGAGTCCGGTTAGGGATAGAGACTGGCAACTTCTGGACCGCGGCTCACGCGCTGGCCATCCGCAGTGTCGAGAGCGGGAGCCCGGCAGAGCAGGCGGGTGTTCGTCCCGGGGATCGGATCGTGGCTGTAAACGGGGAGAGGCTGGATAATCCTTCTCCCTTTTACGGCTGCGCGCTTTATGAAGCCATGGTAACGGCTCGCAACGGGGGTACCATCCAACTCACCGTAGAGCGATCAAGCGCCCCGGGCGAGCTCACGTTACGGGCGGTGCTGCGACCGCGCCCGTTCAAACCTAGGGAGCTCACCGCAGTGAAGGCGAGCTTGCTCGGATTGCTCAGCTTCTATCCTCTGCTCTTCCTCGTCGTGGGAGTAACGGTCTTGTTTCTGCGCCTGCAGGATCCCTACGCCTGGGGGCTGGCGCTCCTGTTCGCCGCATTTATTGCCTCTGCCCCGCAGTGGGAGGGTCAGGTTGATGCCGAAGTGCGCCGATTCGCTGTGTTCTATCACATGTTGTTGGCCCTGCTGGCGCCTGCGATCTTCTACTACTTCTTTGCTATGTTTCCCGTTTCATCCCCGATGGATCGGAGGCTGCCGAAGTTGAAGTCAATTCTGCTGGGAATTTCGGCTGCCTATTCCGTGCCCCTGGCAGTTTCTTGCGCCTGGGCGGGCGGCAGATATCCGGCATTTCGGGTTTTCGGGCTGGCACAGAATACGCCTCTGGGCTGGGTGACCGTTTGTTACGAATCGGCGGTATTTGGCCTGGGACTTGTGTCTTTGGTCTGGAACAGCGTGCGCCCTCTCACCCCGGAGGCTCGCCGCAAAACGCGCGTGATCCTCTGGGGGACACTGGTTGGCTTTGGTCCCGTGTTCCTCGCTTACTTGTGGACGCAGGCAAGCCACAAGCGCTGGGATGAGCTTCCCTTCTGGGTCTGGACGCTGGCAGTACTTGCCTTGACCCTGATGCCGCTGTCGTATGCCTATGCTGTGGTGAAGCACCGCGTGCTCGAAATCCCCGTGCTGTTGAGAAGGAGCGCGCGATACGTACTGGTACAACGCGGATTTATCGTTGTGCTCTTCATCGCGGCGGCTTCCGCTATAGCGCTTTTCACCCACACCTTTTCACGGTTCTTTCGGACAGATTCAAACATGGGCATGACTTTCAGCGCGGTCTTCGGAATTGTGTTGGTCTGGGTGTCCGCGCCGGTGGTCAAGCGCGGGAGCGAACGTATCGACCGAGCCTTCTTTCGGAGCGCGTACGACGCCCGGCAGGTTCTGGAGAATCTCGCGCAAAAGACCCGCCGGGCAACGCGGCGCGAGAACCTCGCTGCGCTCTTGCAAGGCGAGATCGACCAGGCCTTGCATCCGACCTCGATGGCCGTCTATCTCGAAGGCCGCGATGGACGGCTGACTTTGCAAGGCGACGGAGCGCGGTCGGAGCTCGAACCCATCCTTTCGACCGATGCGCATTTGCTTCGAGAACTGACCCGCCGAGGGGAACCGTGGGAGTTGGTGCCGGTCGCGGGAAGTGATAATCGCGGACCTTCACTCTTCGGGTCGGTTCAGCCAGAATGTCTGGTGCCCATGCTCAGCGGCGACGGCCGGCTGACGGGCGTCCTTATGCTGGGCGCGCGGCTCTCGGAAGAGCCTTATTCACGAGAGGACAAGCGGCTGCTGGCCTCTGTCACGAGCCAGGCGGGTGTAGCGCTGGAGAACATCCGTCTGGCGGAGGAGATGGCCCAACGCCTCGAGGCGGAGCGGCGTGTCGCGCAGGAGATGGAGTTTGCCAAGCAAGTCCAGAGTCGGCTGTTCCCTCAAAACTTGCCGGCTCTCGAAACACTCAAGTATGCCGGCGGCTGCATCCAGGCTCGGCAAGTGGGCGGGGACTATTACGACTTTCTCGAATTGCGGCCGGGCCGCCTGGGGCTAGTGCTGGCTGACGTGGCGGGGAAGGGAATATCCGGGGCTCTCATCATGGCCAACCTGCAGGCCAACCTGCGCAGCCAGTACGCCATGGCAGTCGACGACCTCGGACGGCTCCTCGCCTCCGTCAATCGCTTATTCCACCAAAACACCGCGGATGGCAGTTACGCCACGCTCTTCTTTGGTGACTACGACGACTGCAGCCGCCGAATGCGCTACGTGAACTGCGGACATCTCCCGCCGCTGCTGTTGCGGGCCGGGCGGGACTCGAACCATCCGGGTTCCGAACAACCGAGGGTGGAACGGCTGCACTCCACCTGTACCGTGCTGGGGCTCTTCGAAGAATGGCAAGTCGAAGTTGCGGAAGTGCAGTTCGCCCCAGGCGATACGCTGGTGCTTTACACTGACGGCGTCACGGAAGCCGCCA
>DATJKY010000451.1:0-2782 GCA_035490955.1 Terriglobia bacterium
CGGCGCCTCGCTCGCCAAAGACGATCAACGCCTTTCCTATCGCATCTATCGCTTCGCGCCACCACTTCAGCCGGGAGAGAGCCGCACCACCACTTTCACCGTGCAGAGCAAGAACCGCGGCTTTGAAAACGCCGTGAGCACCGTGGAGTTGGTCCAGAACGGGACGTTCTTCAATAACACCGTAGGGCCGGTGATCGGCTACAACCCCGAGAGGGAACTGACCGATCCGAACGACCGCCGCAAGTATGGACTGGGAGAGCAACGATTGATGCCGGCGCTCGAAAGGAACTGTAAGGAGGACTGCCAGGAGAACTACATCGGGGGCCACGCCGACTGGATCGACATGGACACGGTGATCAGCACCTCGCCAGACCAGATCGCTATCGCGCCCGGCTCACTTTTGCGCGAATGGCAGGCCAACGGACGCCGTTATTTTGAATACAAGCTCGACCATCCCTCGCTCGGATTCTGCTCCTTCATGTCGGCCCGCTACCAAGTGGCGCGCGAGGATTGGAACAGCATCAAGCTGGAAGTCTACTACGATCGGGACCACCCCTGGAACGTACCGCGCATGATGAAGTCGCTCGAGAAATCGCTGGACTACTACACGCGCAACTTCGGGCCCTACTACCAGAAAGAAGCGAGAATCATAGAGTTCCCACGGGTTGCCAACTTTGCCCAGGCGTTCGCCGGTACCATGCCGTATTCTGAATCCATCGGATTCATCGCCAACCTCAACCATCCGGACGACATCGACATGGTGTATTACGTAGTGGCGCATGAGATGGGGCACCAGTGGTGGGCACATCAGGTGATCGGCGCCAACATGCAGGGCGCCACCTTCCTTTCGGAATCGCTCGCCCAGTACTCAGCGCTGATGGTGATGGAAAAGGAATATGGCCGCGACATCATGCGCAAGTTCCTGCGCTACGAGATGGACAACTATCTGAAGTCACGCGGTCGCGAGCGGCTGAAGGAAAGGCCGTTGCTCACGGTCGAAGCTCAACAAGGGTACATCCACTACCGGAAGGCGAGCGTCGTGCTCTACTACCTCAGGGAAATGATCGGAGAGGAGGCGGTGAACAGGGCATTGCGCAAACTGATCCAGCAGTACGCCTACACTCCGCCACCCTACCCCACCTCCTGGGCGCTGGTGAACGCCCTCAGCGAGGAGACGCCTCCACAAATGCAGTACCTATCGAAGGATCTCTTCGAGGATATCACCCTCTTCTCAAACCGCACGCTGGACGCTACGGCGCGCAAGCGCTCCGACGGCAAGTACGATGTAACGATTAACGTCGAAACGCATAAGTTTAAGGCCGACGCCAAGGGCAACGAAACCGAAGTGCCGATGAACGACTGGATTGACCTTGGCGCCTTCGCCAAGCCCGAAAAGGACCGCAAGTATGGCAAGACGCTCTACCGCGAACGCGTCCACATTACGCAGGCCCGCTCCACCTACACCTTCACCACCAGTGAACTGCCTGACCAGGCGGGCGTTGACCCATTCCTGCTCCTCATTGATCGGATTCCCGACGACAACACAAAGAAGGTGACGGTCGTGAGGTAGAGCCAGGTGTCGCGGCAGAGTCATCAGCAAGCCGTGAGTAACCGTGTGCTAAAGCTTACTTTTTTGGCGGAGGTAAGCTATTCCTGCTGCGGACCAGCTAGACTAGCGTCCTATAAGCGAAGTTCATTCATGAATTCCCAGCTCCAAAGGTTCCGTACCAGAGCCGCGAAGCGGCGAGATATTCTAGCCCAGGGCGCGAGTCCTGGGTTCGATGGCCCTCACCCCGCCTTCGGCACCCCTCTCCCGCTCGAGCGGGAGAGGGGAAGGGGGAGAGGCAAGGTGCGTCAACCCACGGCTTAACGCCGTGGGCTAAGGTATGTCGCTCCTTCGGAGCTGACTTATGCTGCGAACTTCGGTTACAGGACGACTAGTGACTTAAAGTCTCGGCCTGCTCGTGAGCGTGGTAAGAACTGCGCACCAGCGGCCCGGACTCGACGTGGCCGAAACCCAAGCGTATTCCTTCCTGTTCGAGCGCCGCAAACTCTGTGGGGCTGTAATAGCGAGCAACAGGCAGTTGATCTCCGGAGGGGCGCAGGTATTGACCGATGGTAACGATGTCGGTGCCAGCGGCTTTCAGGTCGGCAAGCACTGCCGAGACCTCGCCAAAGGTCTCGCCCAGGCCCACCATCAGGCCTGACTTGGTGGGAATGGATGATGCCAGGTCCCCGCAGCGGGCAAGCAAACGCAGGGAGCGCTGGTAGTGCGAACCGCGACGCGCCACGGGGTAAAGCCGCGGCACCGTCTCAATGTTGTGGCTAAGGACGTCCGGGCGGGCGTCTAGAACTGTCTCCAGAGCTTCGTCAGATCCACGGAAGTCCGGAATTAACACTTCCACCCTGCAGCCAGGAATCTCTCGGCGCAGAGCTTCAATCGTGAGAGCAAAGATCGGAGCACCGCCGTCCTTCCGGTCGTCGCGGTCCACCGATGTGACAACAATGTACTTGAGGCCCATTTCCCGGGCGGCGCGAGCCACACGCTCGGGTTCTTCCCAATCCACCCGGCCTTGAGGCATCCCTTTGGGCACCGCACAGAACCCGCATCGACGCGTACATAACTCACCGAGGATCATAAACGTCGCCGTGCGCTGGCCCCAGCATTCGCCGATGTTCGGGCAGCGGGCGCTCTCGCAAACCGTATTCAGGCCGAGCCCGCGCATCAAACGCTTCAGGTCGTAGTAGTTGTCGCCACCCGGTATGCGCACCTTTAACCAGT
>DATJKY010000452.1:0-13926 GCA_035490955.1 Terriglobia bacterium
TCGGAACTCCCCCAGACGACTGCCACCGGAGTATTCACCACAAACCTTGCTGCGGCTGCGCCTGTCGTCCTGTCTCGCAGGAGCCTTCAGGAGAGCCGGGGGCAGGCACGCGCCGTTGTCATCAACTCCGGCAATGCCAACGCTTGTACCGGCGCGGAGGGCCTCAGCGTCGCTGAACAGACGGCAGTTGCTGCCGCGACGCTACTCGATGTGGCGCCCGAGCAAACCCTGGTTGCATCCACCGGCGTCATCGGCGTGCCTCTTGAACCCAGGCTCATTCTTAATCAGCTTCCCACCTTGAAGGAGAATCTCTCCGTGGAAAACGCTTCGTCGCTGGCGCGGGCCATCATGACCACGGATACCACTCCCAAGTCTTATGTGCTGCGAAGCAGAATCGACGGCGAGGCCGTGCACCTGGCGGGTGTGGCCAAAGGCTCAGGCATGATCCACCCCCGCCTCGCTACCCTGCTCTGTTTCATCACCACCGATGCTCGGGTGGGCCCGCGGATGCTTCATTACCTGCTGCGCGCCGCGGTTGAGGTCTCTTTCAACCGTGTTTCCGTGGATGGTGACACCTCCACGAACGATTCGGTAATCGCCATGGCCAACGGAGCTTCCGGCGTTGCCGTGCGCCCAGGGAATCAGAGCCGAGCATGGTTCCTCGCTGGGTTGACGCACCTCTGCCAAACCTTGGCTCGGATGATCGCGCGAGATGGTGAGGGGGCGAAGAAACTGGTTACCGTTGAGGTTCGCGGTGCAAAGTCTGATGCTGATGCCGAACGCGTGGCGCGCGCGGTCGCCAACTCGCCACTGGTTAAGACCGCGGTTGCCGGCAGCGATCCCAACTGGGGCCGTATCATCTGTGCGGCAGGCTATTCGGGCGCGAGCTTCAACCCCGAGAAAGTGGATATTCTCGTCAATGACCTGTTCCTTTGCCGAAAGGGCGTGGATGCCCGTTTCGATGAAGCGACCGCGAGAAGAGAACTGGACTTGAAGGAACTCACCCTAAGGTTGGACCTGCACGCTGGTAGGGGTTCCTCACGGTTCTGGACCTGCGATCTCACTCGCGACTACATAACCATTAACGCCTCCTATCGCACGTGAGCCTGACGCGAATTGGCAGACTGCGGAAAAAGTCCTCGGAGCGGTGCCGTAAACGCTGTTTCTCCCGAGACCTCCCGAGACCCTGTCGGGACGGGGCAGCCGGCAACTCCCTTGAAGTGAACTGGGCCGGTCCCGCATGCGGAACCGGCGCTACCTCCAGCCTCGCGGCGATCTGTAGACAATCTCCCCGCAAATCAATTGTCAAAAGAGCCGGAAGCTAGTTTTGACGAGGAGCCTGACTGCGACCGGAGCACCCTCACGAATGGCCGCATGGAACTTCCAAGTACGGACTGTGTTGACGGCATTCTCATCGAGTCCGAGCCCAAGAGGCTTCACCACTCGAACGCTTTCGACGTCCCCAAGCTGATTTACAACGATCTGGACCACGCACGTACCTGAGTACCAGGCGGCTCTCGCCTTCTTCGTGTACGGCGGATCTGGACAATACGCACAACTGGGCGGACTCACGTTGGAGCCAACTTTATAGTTAATAGGTTCCCCAGGTTCGCCGCCTGCCTCTGCCTGCTTGACCGTTGCGGGCGTCAACAGCGAGTCGTAAGAGGCCTGAAGTACCTCATCGTCAAGGGCGAGCTTGCGTGCCACTTCGTAGTCATCCAAGATGCCTTGACGGTCACCTTTCCGGTTCAGCGCCATTGCGAGAGCGAGGTGCCAATAGGGTTCATCGGGGTCTTCTTTCAGAGCTTTGCGATACTCGGCGACGGCTCCGTCAACGTCGTTGCTCTTCAGGGCCTGGCCGGCGCTGTCATAGTGCTGGATTGCTTTCTTGATGTCCTTGCCCGCAAAGGCCGGCAAACAGGTGGCGACGAATAGAAGCAAATAAATGAGAGTGCGCGGCATGAGTCCCCCGATGGCGTTCAAGCCCGCGTTTTCCAGGGTCCGGCCCGCTAATTTAGTTAAGTCAAGGACCCGCCTCTGGCTTTTTCTTTCCTGACTTCCCGAACACCCGTCGGAATACCTCGTCCACGTGGCGGAGTTGGCGTTCGAGGGAGAAAGCGCGCGCAATCTCCCGCGGCTGAAGATAACCCCGGATGTCGGGATCGCGCTCTGCCAAGGTACGGAAATTCTCCCCCGTCTGCCACACTTCCATGGCGTTGCGCTGCACCCACCGGTAAGCCTCTTCACGGGCGGCGCCCTTCTCCACCAGGTCGAGCAACAGTTGGCCGGAAAAAATCAGGCCCTTGAGCAGATCGAGGTTCTCGCGCATACGATCGGTGTAGACGGCCATCGTTTCGACAAGCCTCGCGGTCTTGTCGAGCAGATAATCCAGAAGGATGGTGGAGTCGGGCAAAATCACGCGTTCCACCGAGGAATGCGAAATGTCGCGCTCGTGCCAGAGTGCCACGTTCTCCAATGCGGCCTGAGCGTTGGCTCTGACCACGCGCGCCAGGCCGCAAATCTGTTCCGCTGTCACCGGATTCCGTTTGTGCGGCATGGCGGACGAGCCTTTTTGGCCGGAGGAAAAGTATTCCTCCACTTCTCTCACCTCAGTGCGTTGCAGGCCCCGAATTTCCAGAGCGATCTTGTCGAGCGAACTCGAGATCACCGCCAGCGTGCAGAGGTAGAAGGCATGCCGGTCGCGCTGGATCACCTGGGAGGTGATCGAGGCGGGACGCAAGCCCAGCCGGGCACAAATCTTCTTCTCCAGGGCCGGGCTCAAGTGAGCGTAGGTGCCGACCGCCCCGGAGAGCTTACCCACCCGCATCTGTTCCGCAGCGTATCCCAGACGCTCGGTGTTGCGCTGGTTTTCTGCGTACCAGTTCGCTAATTTCCAGCCGAAGGTGATGGGCTCGGCGTGGATGCCGTGGGTGCGTCCTATCATGGGCGCGTCCTTGAACTCAAATGCCCGGTTCTTCAGCACATCACCGAGATGGCCCAGGCCGGCGAGCAGCAATCGCGAGGCCTCGCGGATCTGGAGAGCTTGCGCCGTGTCCACGACGTCGTTGGAGGTAAGGCCGTAGTGAAGGTAGCGGCCCTCAGGGCCGATGTTCTGCGCTACGTTCGTGGTGAAAGCGATCACATCGTGCTTCACCTGCTTCTCGATTTCCAGGATCTGCTCCACCGAGAAGCGGCTTTTGCGCCGGATGGCGCCTGCGGCACTCTTCGGGATCAGGCCCGCTTCCGCTTCCACCTCCGCCGTGGCGATCTCGACTTCCAGCCACATGCGAAACTTGTTTTCATCACTCCAGATGCGGCCTATCTCCGGGCGGGTGTAACGAGCAATCATAGGATGAATCCACAGATTACACAGATTTCACAGAAAGCTATCCGCTCTCAGCCGTCAGCTTTGACCTACGACATTGGAGGTCCTTCATTTTCAGTCCTTCAGCATTTCAGTCCTTCAGTTGCTCAGACCTGAAAGACTGAGAGACTGAGGGACTTTCAGTGCTCTGGCTGATTGCTGAAGGCTGGAGGCTTCTGTGAAATCTGTGTCATCTGTGTAATCTGCGGATTAGAATTGAAACACCTGCGTCGGTAAGTCCTGGCTCGCGAGATGCAGTTCCCGCGGCCCGCCGTCACTTCGTTGACGGAGAGCTTCCAGCGCGGTCATGCGGGCGATCTCCGGGTGGTTATTGGTTTCACTCAAGTGCGCCAGAACCAGCACCTCGGCAGCGCCGTCAAACTCCTCGCTCAGGAACCGCGCGGTGGCGTTATTGGAAAGGTGCCCGTGCCGGCTCATCACCCGCTGCTTTACAAACCAGGGGTAGGGTCCTATTTTCAGCATGTCCAGATCGTGGTTCGATTCCCACACCAGACAATGGCAGCCCCGCGCATGCTGTTTCACCAACTCGGGGATGTAGCCGAGGTCGGTGACCACGCCGATCTTCACCCCTTGCGCCGTGAGGGTGAAAGCCACAGGCTCCACGGCGTCATGTGGAATGGAGAAGGGCGTAACCTCAATATCGCCCACCACGAACTTCTGGCCGGGAGAGAAAATCTCGAAGGACCTGATTTTCGCATCCCAGTGGATGGCGTCGCGGGTGCCGGCGCTGATCCAGATGGGAGCCTTCAAGTCGAGCGCCAGCTTTCTAAGGCCACTAATGTGGTCGACGTGTTCGTGAGTGATCAGCAAGGCGTCGCAGAGCTCCAGACGCTCGCCCACCGCACCCAGTCGCCCACAGGTTTCTTTCTTGCTGAGGCCCGCATCCACCAGCAGGTGCGTCCTCTCCGTGGCAACCCAAGTTGAGTTTCCGCGACTGCCACTGCCAAGGACGCAAATGCGCACGCTCAATAGACGATCTCCAGTTGCGAACCGGCCTTTCGGACTACCGGTTAAGCTCCCTCAATTATAAGTTCGGTTGCCAAAGGAAGAAAGGAAAACGAAGCGTGGGTAGTGGGTCAGTTTGATGTAAGGGGCGGCTTTACGCCGCCACGCGGCGAGGTAATCTCCCCGCTACCGAGGCAAGCTGACCGACGACCGAAGCGCGAAGGAGTACCTCGCTAGTACTTCGTGACGCAGGTTCGCGTACCTCGGGCACCCTCTCCCAAGGGAGAAGGCTAGGACACTTGAATCCTGCTGTCAGCGACGACCGCAACCACAAGCTGCGCCCGCACGTTCGATCATAGACGTTGGGGCTAAGAAAGGGGACTGCATCAGGATATAATGGAGTCGATATGCGAGGACTGTCCGGCTGTTTTCATGCTCGGCAGTGGGCCTTGGTTCATGCCCAGTACGGTTAGGAGATTAACGGGCGGACTGGTCATTCTCACCCTGACCTGATCCTCTCGGTTCAGACGAATCTATGCAAAAGATCTTGATCTATGACACGACCCTCCGAGACGGCTCGCAGGGCGAGAACATCTCGTTCTCCCTGGAAGACAAGCTCCACATCGTCAAGAAGCTCGACGATCTGGGATTGGACTACATCGAGGGGGGGTGGCCCGGCTCCAACAACAAGGACGTCGATTTCTTCCGCCGCGCCCAGGAACTCAAGCTGAAGCATGCCAAGCTCGCGGCCTTTGGCAGCACCCGCCATCCCCGCCGCGCTCTGGGCAGTGACCAGAATCTTCAAGCGCTCATCGATGCCAATACTCCGGTGGTGACCATCTTCGGTAAGACTTGGGATCTGCACGTAAGAGTGGCGTTGGGGATTTCGCTGGAGGAGAACCTCGGTTTGATTCGTGAGTCCGTGGCCTTCCTGAAATCCAGGGGCAAGGAAGTGATTTATGACGCTGAGCATTTTTTTGACGGGTTTAGAGCCGACCCGGCCTACGCTCTGGCCACGCTCAAGGCCGCCGATGAGGCTGGAGCCGACACCCTGGTGTTGTGCGACACCAACGGCGGCACGTTGACGGCCGACCTTCGGGAAAGTTTTCAGGTGGCTCGCGGTCATGTGAAGAGGTCGATGGGGATTCACACTCACAATGATTGCGAGATGGCCGTGGCCAACAGCATAGCCGCCGTGCAGCAGGGCGCGGTGCATGTGCAAGGGACCATCAACGGTTATGGAGAACGGTGCGGGAACGCCAACCTTTGTTCCGTGATCCCCAATCTCGAGTTGAAGGTGGGAGTGCGCTCCATCGGCACGGAAAAGCTCCGCCACCTCACGGACGTGTCCCATTATGTCAGCGAACTGGCCAACCTGCACCATCGCCAGGATCTGCCCTACGTCGGCAAAAGCGCGTTTGCCCACAAGGGCGGCATACACGTAAGCGCGGTGATGAAAGAGGCCTCAGCCTACGAGCACGTGGACCCTGCCGTGGTCGGTAACGAACGTCGGGTCCTGGTTTCGGAACTCTCGGGGAAAAGCAACGTGATCTACAAAGCGGAGGAGCGAGGTCTAAGAATCGACAAGTCCTCTGCCGACGCCCAGGTAGTGGTAGAGAAGCTTAAAGAGATGGAACACGACGGCTACCAGTTTGAGGGCGCTGAAGCGTCTTTTGAAATCCTGTTCGACAAGTTGGTGCACCACTCCAAAGCGTTCTTTGAGTTGGACGGCTTTCGGCTGATCACGGAAAAGAAAGGTGTCAACGAACCTTCTTCGGAGGCCGTTATCAAGTTGCGCGTGGACGGCAAGGAAGAGCACACGGCGGCCGAAGGGGTTGGCCCGGTGAGCGCCTTGGACAGGGCCTTGAGGAAGTCGCTTACCACCTTTTTCCCGTGCATTCGGGACATTCGCTTGACCGATTACAAGGTGCGCGTGCTCAATCCCAAAGGAGCAACCGACGCCAAGGTTCGGGTACTGATCGAGTCCAGTGACGGTCACGACACCTGGGGAACAGTGGGCGTTTCCGAAAACCTTATTGAGGCTAGCTGGCAGGCCCTGGTGGACAGCATCACTTACAAGTTGAAAAAGGAATATGGCTACGCGCCGGGGATGAGCGAAGTGCAGCCGGCGGCTGACTGAACTACCCCACTCATGTCCCGCCCTTTGGCCCTGGTTTCAGCAGGCGAGTTCGGAGCGTTTGATTCGAGTGCCGTTGAGCGGGCCGAGGATGGTCAGAGCGATCGTGCCGGGACCGAAAAGCTCGTGGGCCACGGTGAGCACATCGTTCGCGGTCACGGCATCAACCAGTCTGGCAATTTCGTCGAGCGAGATGTGCCGCCCGAAATACATCTCCTGGCGGGCCAGGTTGGACATGCGACTCATCGTGGACTCCAGGCTGAGCAAGGTGCTACCTTTCAGATAGTCTTTGGAGCGCTGCAATTCCTCGTCACCCAGCGGCTCGGACTTGAGCCGGCTCAATTCCTCGACGATCAAGTCCACGACCTGCCGCACACTCTGCGTGGAGGTGCCGGCGTAAACACTAAGGCAGCCAACATCTCGAAAGGTGCTCAGACCCGAATAAACCGCGTAGGCCAAGCCGCGCTTCTCGCGCACGTTCTGAAACAGGCGCGAGCTCATCCCGCCCCCCAGCACCGTGTTTAGGACATAGCAGGCGAAGCGCCTCTGGTGCGCGTGGGGGTAGGCGGGCGTTCCGACGCAGATGTGTACTTGTTCCAGGTTCTTCTTGTGCCGGTGGCGGATTTCCGGGTGAGGAGTGGGAACAGGCTGCGGGGTGATCTCGGTTCCGGCGGGCAACTTGCCGAATTCCTTCTCGGCCAAGTCCACCACTTGCGGGTGCTCTAAGTGGCCGGCAGCGGCCACCACCATGTTGCGCGGGGTGTAACAACGGTGGAAGTAGTCGAGCAAACGTCGCCGGTTGAAACCATTCACCGTCCGGCGTGTTCCCAAGATAGGGCGGCCGAGCGAGTGCCCGTGCCAGTAACTCTGAGTGAAGATCTCATGCACCAGGTCGTCGGGCGTGTCCTCAACCATCTTGATCTCTTCCTGAATGACCTTGGACTCCTTGACAATGTGATCGGGCTCGAGGAGGGGGTTCTTCAGTAGATCGGCGAGCACGTCAACGGCTCGCGGAAGGTGTTCGTCGAGGACCTTGATTGAGAAGCTGGTGCATTCCTTGGCGGTGAAGGCATCCAGATGGCCGCCGATGGAGTCGGCAGATCGCGCAATCTCCTCCGCTGTTCGGTTCGTAGTGCCTTTGAACACCATGTGCTCGAGGAAATGGCTGATACCGTTCTCCGACTCCTGTTCGTTTCGGGAACCCGTGCGGAGCCACACCCCAAGCGAAACGGAGCGTACTGCAGGCATGGCCTCGGTCACGATTGTCAGGCCATTCGTCAGGACGTGTTGGTTCACCTTATCTGTAGACGCAACCATGAATTCAGACTACCACAGTTATGCCACAATTCGGGCCGGCCTTCAGAATCTGTGTGAAAACCAGAGTCTGCCTGTCCTGAAGGCCGCCCCGCAGGACGGGCATCTTCTTGAAAAGAGTGCGCAGGCTTCCCGACGCCGTCGGGACAAGTTGACCGAGACGCAGGGGGCATTTGATGCATGGTTCTCGAAAATCGGCTGCCAAATTGTCTTAAGCCATTGATAATATGTAAGATTCGCCGAATCGGGAATGGAACCTAAACCACTTTTCATTTATATTTCTGCAAAATGAGGCCAAAAATACCCGTAACATATTTATGCTATTGTGGATAACAACATTGGGTTTGTTTCTTACCTTTTCGTCGTATTCTATTGATATCAAATCCCTTAACTGCATTGGGTTTGTTTTGCTTCGCTTCTCCCCTGCAAAACTTAGTTTCGGCTTTCGAACCACGGAGAAACCCAGGGCACCGAGTCTGAAAGGAAATGACTTTGCTCTGTGTCTCGGCGCCACTGTGGCGATCTCGTTTGGTTCTTTCACGCGTAGTCGCGTCCCTGGGCGAACATCTTGCGTTCCCTCGCGGAGCTGAAGCTCGATCCGGTCGAATCGCCTATCGTCAATCAGCAATGCTCGCCGCCTTTGAATCGGCACACCATGTTTCACATTACCATAGAGGAACGTAACTTGTCAAGTACTATTTTAGCCTAGGCCGGTAGTTTTTGGGCGGGGCCGACAGCTTGGCCGCGGATGAACACCGATAAACGCAGATCAAGACCAAGACGGAAGTTCTCGGGATGAGATCGTCGCGGCCGTCTTCAGCAGCCTGCTAACCAACACCTTGGATTAGGCACCGCACCGCGTCTTTGTGGTGCAAATGGCTGTACTACGGTAGAATCAAGCGTTCATTAATCTCATACAGGAATTACACTATGGCTCACATTGATTTGATCGTTGGTCGAGAGATTCTGGATTCACGCGGCAATCCAACCGTGGAGGCAGATGTTCACTTGCGTGACGGCTCGTTCGGCCGCGCCGCGGTACCCTCCGGCGCCTCCACCGGCGAGCATGAGGCCATCGAGTTGCGAGATGGCGACAAACGGCGCTACCAGGGTAAAGGCGTTCAGGCGGCGGTGGAGGCCATCAACAGCGTCATTGCGCGCGAACTGGGTGGGCGCGAGGCGGGTGAGCAGTCGCTGATTGACGAGCACCTCATACAGCTCGACGGCACACCCAACAAGGGCAAGCTTGGCGCCAACGCCATCCTGGCGGTTTCCATGGCGGTCTGCCGGGCGGCCGCGCGCTCGGCCGGGTTGCCGCTCTATCGCTATCTCGGCGGGCTCCAGGCGCGCCGGCTACCGGCGCCCATGATGAACATCTTGAACGGCGGCGTGCATGCGGACAATACGGTGGATTTCCAGGAGTTCATGATTATGCCCGTGGGAACGGAGACGTTCTCTGAGGCCCTGCGCATGGGGGTGGAGATTTTCCACACGCTGAAGAAGGTGCTGAAGGAGAAGGGCCACAACACTTCAGTGGGCGACGAGGGGGGATTCGCCCCGAGCCTGAAATCCAACGTGGAGGCGGTGGAACTGATCCTCGAGGCCATCGAGAAGGCGGGCTACTCGCCTGGCCATGACGCCTGCCTGGCGCTCGACCCCGCCTCCAGCGAGATGTTCCGGGACAACAGATATGTCTTCTACAAGTCGGACCAGTCGAAGAAGACGGCGGATGAAATGGTGAAACTATACGCGGACTGGGTGCGGCAGTACCCCATCATCTCGATCGAAGACGGCCTTGCGCAGGACGATTGGGAGGGCTGGAAGACGCTCACCGACGAACTGGGCAGCAACGTGCAGTTGGTGGGCGACGACCTCTTCGTCACCAATACGCAAAGGCTCGAACGCGGTATTGAGGAAGGCGTGGCCAACTCCATCCTCATCAAGCTCAACCAGATCGGGACGGTGACGGAGACCATCGCCGCCATTGAGCTCGGGCGTCGTCACGGCTACACGTCAGTGGTTTCACACCGCTCGGGCGAAACCGAGGACACTTTCATCGCTGACTTTGCAGTGGGGCTGGGCACGGGTCAGATCAAGACTGGGTCGGCCAGCCGCACGGATCGCGTCGCCAAGTACAACCAGCTCCTGCGGATTGAAGAAGAGCTGGGAGGGGCGGCGGAGTTCCTGGGAAGGGCGGCGGTGAAGTGCGCACAGCCTTAGGGTCGAGTGTCCTGTTCCACGTAACTGTTTACTGCACGCCTCCCTTTTGCTTCCAGGCGAAAACTGGGTAGTGTCTCAGTTTGAAAAATAAGTGGAAATCAGCGATCTGGCAAAGTGAGGGGTATCTATCATGCTAAGCTCAGGGCGCGCTTGCTACGATTGTGAGACTCCGGGGAACGGAAAGTGCGCGAGGTGTTATGGAACTGGTAAGAACGTTCATTTGAACACCGATAGGCGGGATTGTGAGAACTGCCAGGGAACCGGTGGGTGCCCTACATGTGGCGGAACAGGAGTGCCACCCCGCTTCCTTGATCGAATCTGGCCAAGACGTCGTTCAAATTGAGACACTACCGAAAACTAACCGAAAACTGGATGGCGGCCGACGAACGGCAGCTATCTGTTATAATTGCGGGATGGGGGTTCGTTGAGCAAAGGGACCAGAGCGCGCTCCACGACGATCTTGTCTGTGCGCCGGAACGAACATTTGGCGATTGCGGGCGACGGCCAAGTCACCATGGGTGAAAGCGTGGTGAAGCAGAAGGCCCGCAAGGTCCGGCGCCTTTATGGCGACAAAATCGTGGCCGGATTCGCCGGCAGCACAGCCGACGCGCTGTCACTCTTCTCCCGGTTCGAGCAGAAGCTGGAGGAGTATCACGGCAACTTGAGCCGAGCCGTTGTGGAACTTGCGAAGGAATGGCGAACGGACCGCGCCCTGCGGCATTTGGAGGCCTTGTTGCTTGTCGCCGACGCCAAGAATACGTACTTGGTAAGCGGGACCGGAGACGTGATTGAGCCCGACGACGGCATTGTGGCCATCGGCTCCGGCGGGCCATATGCCCTGGCCGCCGCTCGCGCCTTGGCGAGACACACGTCGATGAACGCGCGGGAGATCGCGGCGGAGGCGATGCGGCTGGCCGGTGAGATCTGCATCTTTACCAACGATCAAATCGCCATCGAGGAGCTTTAGAATGGTTGCCCTTGCTCCTTTGTCATTGGTCCGTTGCCAAAGTGCAAGGACTAATGACAAAGGGCAACTGACGACGGACGATTGAGCTGTGGTCTTTTATCTGCCAGAAACCATTGAGAACGCGGCCTCCCTGGAGGACATGACGCCGCGCCAGATCGTCTCCGAACTGGACAAGTACGTCGTTGGCCAGAAGGAGGCCAAGCGCTCGGTAGCCATCGCCCTGCGCAACCGCATGCGGCGCCAGAAGCTCGCCGAAGATCTGGCGGAGGAAATTCTTCCCAAGAATATCATCATGATCGGACCGACCGGCGTCGGCAAGACGGAGATCGCCCGCAGGCTCGCGCGTCTCACCAATTCGCCCTTTCTCAAGGTGGAGGCTTCTCGGTTTACAGAAGTAGGCTACGTCGGCCGCGACGTGGAGTCGATCATCCGCGACCTGGTGGAGATTTCCATCGACATGGTGCGGGAAGAGAAGGTGAACGAGGTGGCGGAAAAAGCTGAGCAGAACGCCGAGGAGCGCTTGTTGGACCTGCTCCTGCCGCCTGCGCCGGCTCCCCGTCCCGACCCCCCCCAGCTGCCCGTGAATGATGAGAAGGCGGCTGCCGCCGAGCAGGCCAGCCGGACGCGAGAGAAACTCCGCGCCTTGCTCCGCGAGGGCAAGCTGGATGAGCGTCAGGTTGAAGTCGACGTCCGG
This sequence comes from Terriglobia bacterium, assembly GCA_035490955.1. GTDB lineage: Bacteria > Acidobacteriota > Terriglobia > UBA7540 > UBA7540 > DATJKY01. The sequence goes on from DATJKY010000452.1 coordinate 11,663, forward strand.
GAACGCAGCTTTCCCGCCTTCGAGATCGTCTCTTCCCAGGGCATCGAGGAGATGGGTATCAACATCAAGGATATCCTGCCCGGACTCTTCGACCAGCGCACCAAGAAGCGCAAAATGCGCGTGGCCGAGGCCATGGACTACCTGATCCAGGAAGAGGAGAACCGCCTCATCGACATGGACCAGGTGACGCGAGTTGCCGTAGAACGCGCCGAGCAATCCGGCATTGTCTTTCTGGACGAGATCGACAAGATTGCCGGTCGTGAGCGAGGGCACGGTCCCGACGTGAGCCGCGAGGGTGTGCAGCGCGATATCCTGCCCATCGTCGAGGGCACGACGGTCAACACGCGTTACGGCATGGTGCGCACGGACCATATCCTGTTTGTTGCTGCCGGCGCCTTCCACGTCAGCAAGCCCTCGGACCTCATTCCCGAATTGCAAGGTCGGTTCCCTATCCGGGTGGAGTTGCACTCTTTGTCGGTGGAAGACTTCATCCGCATTTTGAAGGAGCCCAAAAGCGCGCTGGTGAAGCAGTACACGGCACTGCTCGAAACCGAGGGGATCAAGTTGAGTTTCACTGACGATGCCTTGGAGGGAATCGCTAAGTTTGCCGCCACGGTGAATGACCAAACAGAAAACATCGGAGCCCGTCGCCTCCACACCATCATGGAGAAATTACTGGACGAAATCTCCTTTGAGGGCCCCGATCTGAAGAAGAAAACGGTGCGCATTGACGCTGTCTACGTCGAGAACCAACTGGCGGACATCGTCAAGAACCAGGACCTGAGCCGGTACATTCTGTGAAGACCAGCTCGTGGCCAGTCGTCCTTGGTCCATTTTCATCGATTTCCCGGGTTCTGAGCGTGGGGCGCCTTCCCCTCAGAGCCACCCAAGCACCCGCCTATCATTCCGAGCGCAGCGGTCGGGATGACATCCTCCGGGCCTTTCTCATCAGCCTGCTAAAATCGAAAATCCGAAATTCAAGGTTAATCCTGGGTGTTGCCTGGACCGTGATGTTGATGGGTTGTGCGGCCCAGGGGCCGCCACGTCCACCGCGCGTGCAGGTGCCGCAACGCGTCACAGATCTGGTGGTTCACCAGGTTGGCCGTTCGCTCGAGCTTGGCTTCACGCCTCCGGCCCTGGCTACAGATGGTGAAAACCTCACGAAGCCCGTGGAAGTGGAGATCTTTCGGGAGATAACGCCACCCAGCACAAAGCCGTCCCAGGAGCCAGGGACAGACCCCGACAGCGCGGCGCCTGCCCTTACTCCGGGTAGCCCTTGGGTGACCCTTAGTCCTGCCGACCTCACTCGTCTCGCCTTTGGCAAGATAGTGGTCTACGTGGAAGGCGTTTCTGACCAGCAGTTCCCATCGTTGGTGGGGTCGACGTTTGGCTACAAAGTTCGCGCCCTCACACGCGGCTTCCGGCGCCGGGCGCTTCTCGGCGCAGTCTCTAACCGCGCAGCCGTCACACTCCTGGACGTCTCCGGCCCGGTGCAGAATCTCAAGGTCGTTACCACGGAGAAGGCCCTGCGTTCAAGCTGGGAGACGCGTACTCGCACGCTGACCGGCGCGCCCGTGGCGCACCTCACTGGTTATCGCGTTTATCGTAGCGAAACACCGAAGCTCGGGTCCTTTAAGGCCGTGGGCGAGTCCAAGGAGGCAGCTTTCGCTGATCCGCACTTCGAGTTTGGTCGCACCTACCGTTACAAGGTGCGGGCGGTGTTCAAGCAGGGCGCCGAGGAGGCAGAAAGTGAGGATTCTCAACCTTGCGAAGTGACCCCTCGCGATGTCTTCCCGCCTGCCGCTCCGCAGGGACTGACGGCTCTCTACACCGTGGGTGCCGTGGAGCTGGTTTGGAATGCGAACTTGGAACCTGACTTCGCCGGCTACACAGTTTATCGGCGGGAAGAAGGGAGGCCGTTTCAACCGATCAACAAGGAGATGTTGAAAACGCCACTATACCGCGACTCCTCGATCGAGCCACAACGCCATTACTTCTATGAAGTAACTGCCGTCGACCGGAACGGAAACGAAAGTAAGCCCTCTGCCGAGGCGCAGGCGGACACCGAATGAAGAGCGAACGAGCCGCTGGCGCGTACTATCGGTAAGCACTGCGCCGTTACTCGCGGGTTAGTCGTCGGTGACAGAACTGCTCCTCTGATCGGGCGCAGCATGAGGCACTTCCGCGGATAGGCAGTTTATCGGCAATGTGGAAGGTTATCGAAAATGCCCAGACTCAGGTGAAAAAGGGGCAGGCAAATGAAA
>DATJKY010000453.1:0-3598 GCA_035490955.1 Terriglobia bacterium
TTCAGGTGTCGGCATTCAATGACGTGGTTCAGTACGGCCAAAAGCACAACGTCAATAACCGCATTGGCGCTTACATGCTCGCCATCGATCGTGTAGCTTTCAGCATGAAGTTGCGCGCATCTACGCGTAAGCCGAGAGCCGAGGCAGTCGACAGGAGCGAGCTAAAGAAGGGGAGAGGAAATGACCAGGGTCGCGCCCGTCAGCCCCAGGTGACGATCGGTGGACCAGCAAGTGGAGACTCGGCGTTCGTGGATCATCGCGAGCCCGTGGGCATCGGCCAACGTCAGCGACTGGTCGGCGAACTTCTTGACTAGCCGGGTGCTCTTCGCCAATTCCTGCCGGTCGAAACGCTGAATATCAAGGACCACGAGATCGCCGATGAAGTTGAGAAACTGGATGGCGCGATTGCGGTCGTAGCGCCGCAGAAACCAACCACCGACGTCGATTTGTGCGATCTTTGGCGGCAGGTACGATGCTAGGTTCACGCACTGCTACAAACCCTTGGTTAGCGATTGGACCCCAGATGAAGGCCGACAAAGCATATGACGTGGCGGTGATTGGCGCCGGTTCGTTTGGCGCCTGGACGGCCTACGAACTGCGCCGCGCCGGCATGACAGTGGTCCTGCTTGACGCTTATGATCCCGGCAACTCCCGCGCCACGTCGGGCGGCGAGTCGCGCATCATCCGCATGGGCTATGGGCCGGACGAGATTTACTCCCGCTGGGCTCTGCGCTCCTTCACCCTCTGGCAAGAATTGTTCCGCCAGGTCCAAATGCCCTTGTTCCAGCCCACTGGCGTGCTGTGGCTAGCGCGAGAGGGCGATGATTACAACAAGCATAGCCTTGAGACTTTCCAGAAGCTAGGCGTGCCCCACCAGACACTGTCGCCAGCGGACCTCGAGAGACGGTATCCCCAGATTACTCTCGGCCCGATTACCTGGGGACTTCTCGAGACCGAAAGCGGCGTCCTGGTGGCGCGCCGCGCGGTGCAAGCCGTGGTGGAAGAGGCCGTGAAGAATGGTGTTGATTATCGCGTCGCCCTTGCCGTCACACCTTCGGGCGGCCGCAAGCTCTCCTCACTGAAGACGTTGGACGGCGCCATCAGTGCCGCGCTCTTTGTGTTTGCCTGCGGGCCGTGGCTACCCAAGCTTTTCCCTGCGCTCCTTGGCGACCGCATCTTCCCTACCCGCCAGGAGGTTTATTTTTTTGGCGTGCCCGCCGGCGACACCCGTTTCGCGCCGCCCGCGATGCCCACCTGGATCAGCTTAGGTGATGAGTTCTACGGGATGCCGGATCTTGAAAACCGCGGCTTCAAAGTTGCGCTCGACCGTCACGGACCGGTATTCGACCCAGATACAGGCTCGCGCGTGACGACTGCTGAAGGGCTTGCCGCCGTGCGCGAGTTCCTGGCGCAACGCTTCCCGGCTTTGAAGGAAGCGCCGGTGCTAGAGACCCGCGTCTGCCAGTATGAGAACACCTCCAACGGCGACTTCCTTATCGACCGGCATCCGGAGTTCGATAACATGTGGTTGGTGGGTGGCGGGTCCGGTCACGGCTTCAAGCACGGCCCCGCTGTGGGCGAGTACGTCGCCGCCAGAATCATGGAGGGCGGAGCGGTCGAACCCCGCTTCACGCTCGCTACCAAGGGGAGGATACAGCAGCGAGCGGTGTTTTGAGGCTGGGTTGCGCCTCTGTGGTGGGATTTGAGAATAGATGATGTTGAGTGGACTCTTGACCGCATCGAGCACATCGCGCGACATCGTATTACCCCTGAAGAGGTTGAGGAGGTCTTTGTTTCGGCGCCTTTTTTCAAGCGAGGGAGAGGCGGAGTCTATGAAGCTTGGGGGCGAACTGAGACCGGACGATGCCTGCTCGTAATCTTTCGCTACCTGGGCCATAATCGAGCGTGGCCATTACGGCTCGTGAAATGGATGAAAATGAAAAAAGACATCTCCGCAAGAAATAGCTATCGGCGTTCCCGGAAGAAGCTCGTGTACGTTAAATCGGTGGCGGAGATTCCCGATTTCAAATCCGATGACGAGATTGCCGACTGGTACCAAACCCACAGCACCGTCTTGATTCAGGACCAGCTGGAAACTTTGCCTGCCAAGGCTGGTCGAAGGCTGCGTTCGCGCCTGGCGGCGCGCCGGGCTAACGAAGCCCGTCTGGTTAGAGGCGGTCACTAAGGAACAGTGTAACTTAGCGTTCCGAACCCATGATTGGCAGCACAATCTCTCATTACCGCATTCTGGAAAAGCTGGGCGGTGGTGGAATGGGAGTGGTGTACAAGGCGGAGGACACCAAGCTCGGCCGCTTCGTCGCCCTCAAGTTCTTGCCCGATCGCCTGGTCCAAGACAAGCAGGCCTACGAGCGCTTCCTGCGCGAGGCCCGCGCCGCGGCGGCACTGAATCATCCCAATATCTGCACCATCCACGAGATTGGTGAACACGAAGGCCAGCCCTTCATTGCCATGGAGCTGCTGGAAGGGGAGACGCTCAGGGAACGGATCGCCATAGGGACGCAGGGCCTTGCGCCCCTACGGGTGGCAACGTTGCTCGACATGGCGATTCAAATTGCCGACGGGTTGGATGCGGCGCACTCCAAGGGTGTTGTTCATCGCGACATCAAGCCGGCAAACATCTTCGTCACCACGCGCGGCCCGGTGAAGATTCTGGATTTTGGTCTTGCCAAGCTCAACCAACCCCTCACCCCCAGCCCCCCTCCGCAAGGGAGAGGGGAGCCGAGATCTTTGGAAGGTCTGCCCTCTCCCCAGGGGCCCCAGGGGAGAGGGTGGCGCGAAGCGCCGGGTGAGGGGGCAGTTCCGACCGACACGCCCACGGTCTCGATCGACCCTGACCACCTGACAACCCCTGGCACGGCCTTGGGTACCGTGGCCTATATGTCGCCGGAGCAGGCGCGTGGCGAGAAGCTGGACGCGCGCACGGACCTGTTCAGCTTCGGCGCGGTGCTCTACGAGATGTCAACCGGCCGGCTACCGTTCCCGGGCAATACATCAGCGGAGATTTTCGGGGCCATTCTTCATCAGGGTCCTGAGGCCCTCTCCCGGCTTAATCCCAAACTCCCATCGAAGCTGGAAGAAATTGTCAGCAAGGCGCTGGAGAAGGACCGCGACCTGCGCTACCAGTCCGCATCGGAAATGCGCGCCGACTTGAAACGGCTGAAGCGCGACACTGATTCCGGGCGGTCGCAAGTAGGGGCGGGTCTTGTGCCAGCCTTATCGCCGGGTGGCATGCGAGCCATTTCAAGCGGCGCCGCGCCCGCTGCAGTAGGGCACCCACAAGAGCCTGCCCTGATCCCACAGGCGCAGGAGAAGGGGGTGCCCCTACGACATTGGCTGCTCGCGTTAGGCGGCACCGTCATTGTCGCGGCTGCGGTGGTTGCTTACCTCCTTGCACGCCCCTTGTCAGTACCGAAGGTCTCAAATTACGTCCAGCTTACCCACGACGGTGAGCCGAAGTATTTGGTGGGCACGGACGGTTCGCGGCTCTATCTCCATCTAGGAACTGCCACCTCGCCGGCCATTGCGCAGGTATCCATCGCGGGGGGATCAATCGCCAGAATCGCCGCCCCTTCCGCCG
>DATJKY010000454.1:0-14839 GCA_035490955.1 Terriglobia bacterium
CCGGGTGCCTTATGGGGAGCAACCGGAGCAGGTGGCTCTGCCGTTCGAGGGAACGGTCAGTTTAGCGGCCACTGACCAGCGCGTGCCCGGTACACTTCTCGAAATGACTTCGTGGACGAAGGCGAACGAGATCTACGCCTACGATCCCCAGTCAAAGCAGATAACCGATACCAAGTTGCAGCCTCTCGGGCCATATGACGATCCGAAGAACCTGGAGTCTGTGGAAGTGAAGGCGAAGAGTTATGACGGCACCATGGTCCCGCTTTCTATCACTTACAAGAAAGGCCTGAAGCTGGACGGCTCAAATCCCACACTCCTCCGGGGATACGGTGCCTACGGCATCACGGAGGATCCCCGATTCGATCCCAAGTATCTTGCCTGGTATGACGTCGGCGGGGTTTCCGCGGTCGCCCACATCCGCGGCGGAGGTGAGTATGGTGAGGATTGGCACCTCGCCGGGAAGGGGTTGACCAAGCAAAACACCTGGAAGGACTTCATTGCCTGCGCCCAATACTTAATCGACCACAAGTATACCGATTCGGCGCACCTGGGTGGCTGGGGCGGCAGCGCCGGTGGTATCACCATCGGCCGGTCCATAACTGTCCGCCCGGACTTGTTTGCCGCGGTGATCGACGCGGTGCCGGCGTCGGACATGATGCGGGCTGAATTCACGCCCAACGGGCCACCGAATATCCCCGAATTTGGCACGGTCAAGACGGAGGAGGGTTTTAAAGGGCTCTACGCCATGAGCTCCTACCACCACGTGAAGGACGGCACGCCCTACCCCGCCGTCATGGTTACTACTGGCTTCAACGATCCCCGAGTGATCTCCTGGGAACCCGGCAAGATGGCGGCGCGGCTGCAGGCGGCAACGTCGAGCGGCAAGCCGGTTCTGCTTCGCGTCGATTACGAAGCCGGGCACGGTTTCGGCTCCACCAAGACGCAGCGGCAGGAAGAACTGGCGGACGAGTGGAGCTTTTTGCTGTGGCAATTCGGCGAGCCGGGGTTCCAACCTAACAAGAAGTAACCGACCTCACTTGTACCTCGAAATACAGCAGAACGTACGCAAGAAGTTCGTCCAAGCGGTTGAGGAAGTCTTTAGGTTGAAGATCGCCGAGCCCGTGCTGGGGTTTCCGCCTTCGGTGGAACTGGGCGAGATTTCGATAGCCTCCTGCTTCGAGCTGGCCAAGCGGCTTCGCCAGGCGCCGCCGAAGATCGCAGAGCAGCTTGTCCCGCGCCTGCTGCCCATTCCAGGAGTCGAACGGGTGAGCATCGCCGGAGCGGGTTATCTGAACTTTCATCTCGACCGCGCCACCGTAGCTGCGGCCCTCTTCCAAGTGCGGGCGAGGACTGCCGAATTGGGGAGTCCGCGCCCGCAGGTGCCCCACACCCAAAGCAAGATCCTGGTCGAGCACACCAGCATCAACCCCAACAAGGCGGCGCACATCGGGCACCTCCGCAACGCCATCCTGGGCGACACCTTTGCTCGTCTGCTCCGCTTCCGCGGTTCCCCGATCGAGATCCAGAACTACATCGACAACACCGGCGTGCAGGTGGCGGACGTAGTAGTGGGTTTCACCCATCTGGACGGGAAGAGCGTGGAGGACGTTCGCCGGCTTATCGAGGACCCAAGCGTCCGCTTCGACTACTACTGCTGGGACCTCTACGCCCGCGTTTTCCAGTTTTATGAGCGCGACGCGGACCGTCTCACCTTGCGCGCGGAAGCCCTCAAGGCTATCGAGGAAGGCCACGGAGAACTGGCTGCCATGGCCGACCTGATCGCTACCGAGATCACTCGAAAACACCTAAGCACCATGCTGCGTCTCAACGTGCGCTATGACCTGCTCGTCCAGGAGAGCGAGATCCTACGGCTGGACTTCTGGAAATACGCCTTCGAGTTGCTCAAGCAGCGCCACGCGATCCGCTACGAGGAGGCCGGGAAGAACCGGGGTTGCTGGGTGATGAACCTGGAGGGACTGGAGAGCAGGGATGCGGAACCGGAGGCTGCCACCGAAGCCGGGGAAACCGCTCCCGAGGATGTTAAGGTTATTGTCCGCTCGAACGGCACGGTGACCTACGTCGGTAAGGACATCGCCTACCATCTTTGGAAGTTTGGCCTGCTGGGAATGGACTTTGGCTACGTGCCATTCTCCCAGTATCCGGACGGTCATACCGTGTGGCGGACGGCGGTCACGGGTGTCGGGGTGCAAGGGTCAGGCAGCGAAAAAGAGGAGTCAGGAGTCAGGAGTCAGGAGTCAGGGGTCGGGAGGGAGTCGGAATCAAAGGACGGAGCTCCGATTCCAGATTCCGGTGTCCAATCGGCAATCGACAATCGACAATCGGCAATCCCAGGTTTCGGTGGCGCTTCCGCTGCCTACGCTGTAATTGACACGCGTCAGTCCTACCTGCAGGACTTAATCGTTGTCGCATTTCGAGCCCTGGGATTCCAGCAGCAAGCCGCCAACCTCCACCACTTTGACTACGCATTGGTGCGCTTGTCGCCGCGCTGCGCTGAGGAACTGGGTGTGCAGCTTAGCGAATCGGACGGGCAGCGGAGCCCGGCGAAGCAGCCTGGGGCATTGACTCCAGCCGTGTCCGGTGCTTCAGACGTTGCACCCCAGCCGCGGGCTTATGTCGAAGTCTCTGGACGCAAGGGTCTCGGGATAAAAGGCGACGACTTAATCGACGAGGTGGTGAAACAGGCCTTGCAGGAGGTGCGGGAGCGCCAGATCACTCACGACGCGGCCGAGCAGGCCGCCTGCGCGCGCATGATAGCCGTCGGCGCCTTGCGTTATTTTCTGCTGAAGTTTTCGCGTCGCGTCATCATCGTCTTTGACTTCAAGGACGCTCTGGCCTTTGAAGGTGAGACCGGTCCCTACTTGCAGTACGGCGTCGTGCGGGCCCGCAACATCTTCCGCAAGTACTCGGACGCGCAGCCCGAATTTGATCCCCGGAGGCTCGGCAAATTAGTTTGCACCGAGCGGCTTAAAACCTTCTTCCAGGGCGACAGCGGTCGCGAGTTTTGGGAAATGGTCTTGTTGGCGGCTCAACTGGAAATGGTGGTCGAGCAGGCCGTGGCCAGCGAAGAACCTGCCGTCCTCGGCAAGTATGCCTTCCGGCTCGCCCAAGGCTTCAGCAATTTCTACCAGCGCCATCGCATCCTGAGTGAGCCCGACCCCGAGCGGCAGTTGTTCCTGCTCTACCTCGTCCACGTGGTGAGCGAAACCCTTGCCCAGTCGCTTGCCCTGTTGGGTATTGAAGTGCCGGAACGAATGTGAGAGCAATGGCCGGCACTCCACGTGGCCTGCAGCACGAGCTTCGTGTTTCCCTCTTCTCGCCGTCACGTCCTGTCCTGTATACTACTTGTCAAATCGGGTCAAGACAGTTATGATACAGTTACCGTCGTAAGTGCGCTTGAGGCCGCCGCGGCGGAGGCCCGCGGGTTGCGCCGGGCCGTGAGGGAGATCGGCGGCTAGGTGCGGTCGCTGGCGCTGCAGAGGCATCACCCTATTCCTTGATGCACGAAGGCAGGGCCAAATGCAGGGGAGCGATGTCAAGGGACACGTACTGGTGGTAGATGACCTGGGGCAGGTCCGTGAGTTGTTGCGCGAGCGGCTGTCTTTGGACGGGTACACCTGCCGAATCTCGCCCGGAGGAGACGACGCTTTGACTGCCCTGGAGCAGGAGAGCTTCGACGTGGTCGTTTCTGATTTCCGCATGCCGGGCATGTCTGGACTCGCTCTCCTGCAGCATGTCCGGCAGAAGTATCCGCAGACGGCCTTTATCATGGTCACGGTTGAAGACGATGCGCGGGTCGCGGTCGAGGCCATGAAGCAAGGCGCGTCTGACTACTTGTTGAAGCCCAGCCAGATTCGGTCGGTCGCAGCTAGCGTGGAACGAGCCCTGGAGAAGAAGCGCCTGGAGCTCGAATTAGAGAGGCATCGCCTGCATTTGGAGCAAATGGTGGCCGAACGCACCCGACAGCTAACTGAGGCGCTCGAGGGCATCAAGCAGACTTACGACGGCACGCTGGAAGCCCTGGGAGCGGCTCTGGACTTGCGCGACGGCCAGACTGCCGGCCATTCGGAGCGCGTCAGCCGGTATTGCCTGGGAATCGCCCGCGCCCTGGGGCTTTCCGGGGAAGGGCTTAAACAGTTGGTGCGAGGAGCCTACTTACACGACATCGGCAAAATGGGCATACCCGACAGTATTCTGCTCAAGAACAAAGCGCTAACCGCCGAAGAAATGGAAGTGATGCAAACCCATGTGAAGATTGGCTGCGAACTGGTCGAACGCGTAGCCTTCCTTGCTCCGGCAGCCGAGCTCATTTTCGCCCACCAGGAGCGTTGGGACGGCTGCGGCTATCCCCAGGGACTCCGGGGAAAACAAATTCCCCTGCCGGCCCGGATCTTCGCCGTGGCGGACGCCCTTGATGCGATAACGTCGGAGCGTCCCTATCGTCAGGCGGTTTCCTTTGCTGCCGCTCGCGCCGAGATCGCGCGCCAGTCGGGGCTGCAGTTTGACCCTGAAGTTGTGCGTGTGTTCCTTTCTATTCCTCTGGCGGAGTGGGAGCAAATCCGAGACGAGGTGAACGCCGGCGCAAGACCACGGGCAAGGCACGCAAACGCACCGTACCCTACCAGCGTGACTTGAGCGAATCGCTTCATCCCTCAACCACTCGAGGGCTGCGCCATGAGAATACTGGTTGCCGATGACGATACCGTTTCCCGGCGGGTACTCGAAGCCATGCTGGTGAAGTGGGGTTACGAAGTGGTCGTCGCCCGTGATGGCGCCGAAGCGTGGGATGTTCTGCAGGCAGCAGATGCTCCCCAGTTGGCCATACTCGACTGGATGATGCCTAACCTGGACGGTCCCGACGTCTGCCGGAGAGTCAGAAGTCATTCCGAAATCCCCTACGTCTACATCCTCCTTTTGACGGGCCGCACCCAGGAGAGGGACCTAATCGAAGGCCTCGAAGCGGGAGCAGACGACTACCTAACCAAACCGTTCAGCGCGCAGGAACTGAAGGTTCGGCTGTTCTCGGGAAGACGGATACTCGATTTCCAGACGCAGGTAATCGCTGCCCGTGAAGAGCTGCGCCTTCAGGCCATCCGTGACCCGTTGACCGGACTCTTCAACCGGCGTTACATGGAAGAGTCATTGCAGCGCGAACTTCACCGAGCCGCGCGCACCAATCTTGCCCTGGGTGCGGTCATGATCGACCTCGACCATTTTAAGCGATTCAACGACTCGTGGGGCCACGAGGCGGGCGACGCGGTGCTGCGTGAGATTGGCAACCTTTTAACGAATTGGTCGCGCGCTGAAGATATCGCCTGTCGCTACGGCGGGGAAGAGTTTACGCTCATTCTCACGGGCGCGGCTTCCGAAGCTACTCGGCTGCGCACCGAGCAATTTTGTCAGGCGGCCCGCGGCTTGGAGGTAACGCATGGCGGTCGATCTCTCGGTGGCATCACCGTTTCCGCCGGAGTCGCTGCCTTTCCCGAACATGGATTCACTGCCGGCGACATCCTCCGCGCCGCCGATGAGGCTCTTTACCAGGCTAAGGCCCGAGGGCGAGACCGCGTCGTGGTCAGCCAGCGGACCACAGCACAGATTGACGTTCTTCCAATGTTGACCTGAATCCCGGCGGTAGGGACTTAGCTTGAACCGTCGGAGCGCAAACGGTACTGAGGTATTTCCTTCAAAGTGACGAAACAGTGATGGTGTGAGTCGCGTCAGCTACTGAGGAGGCGCTGAAGGCGATGTGGTGCCCAAGGCGCCTGCCGTGGCGCCAATCCGCTGATCCCTCTTCTCTTGAGCTCCGGGTTTGTCCAGACCACCGGCACCAAAGGCGTAATACCTCAGGTCGTTCTTCAGAGCCTCTCCTATACCGTAATCCTTCTTGACGTGTCCGAGGTCCGGATTGCCTTTTCCTTGCAAAACATCGATGTGCAGGCCGTCACTCAATTGAGCGGAGACTCCGGCGTCAGCGCAGATGTGGCTTTGGCTCAAGCACAAATTGCATTTCGGCGGCCAGACTACGTTCTGGCTCAGCGTCATGTTGCGGAAGCTGCCCCCGCCCTTGACCGCCCGGACGCCGAACCATCACAGAGGCAGTCGCTGCAAGAGCGTAGGAAAGCGATCGATTCCCACCTGAGCGGTCCGAGATAAGCGATTTGCTGCAGTTCGCGAGACGTGGCTCTTTTGCTCGATTTGGCGGAAGCTGTTAGCCTTTCTGCCGTGTTGGCAAGGGATTGCGTGTGCCGAAGCGTGAAGATCTAAATTCGGGAGAGGAGATCAACCAGTGTCCTCACCGGCGATCCCGTAGGGCCCTTGCCGAGATAAGGCTTCTCTTCGTTGGACCAGCGGGTGCCCGCGATGTCGAGATGGACCCAGGGCGTGCCACCGGCAAACTCGCCTATAAACATGGCCCCGGTGATCGCGGCTCCGTACCGCCCTCCGGTGTTCGCCAGATCGGCGATCGGGCTTTTGTACAGGTCGCGATATTCGTCGTCGACCGGCAGTTCCCACATACGGTCACCTGCTACGGCGGCGCTGGAGAGGACGCGGTTCACCCATTCCTTGTTCCAGCCGAAGACGCCGGTGGTGATGTTACCCAGAGCAACCGATACCGCGCCGGTGAGCGTAGCGGCATCGATGAGCACCGTGCAACCTTGTTGCTTGGCGAAGGTCAGTGCGTCGGCCAGAACCAGCCGACCTTCGGCGTCCGTGTTCAGTACCTCGATCGTCTTGCCTGACATGGAAGTGACGACGTCGCCCGGCTTATAGGCTTTGCCGCTAGGCATGTTTTCCGTGGCCGGGATCACGGTGACCACACGGACCTTGGGCTTGAGCTGCGCCACCGCCTGCATGACTCCGAGCATGGTGGCACCGCCCGCCATGTCAGTTTTCATCTCATGCATGTTCTCGGCTGGCTTGATCGAGATGCCGCCCGTGTCGAAAGTGATTCCCTTGCCAATCAGACCCACTACCGGCGACTGCGGAGCTTGAGGGTGGGAATATCGAAGAACAATCATGCGCAGGGGTTCCTCGCTGCCCTGGGCCACGCTCCAGAAGGCGCCCATCTTCATGCGCTGAATGTCCTCGGGGCCGAAGACCTCACATTCCAGTCCCCACCGCACCGCCAGGTCCGAGGCGTGTTGGGCGAGGTGTTTGGGAGTCATCCGATTGGACGGCTCGTTGACAAGGTTACGGGTGAAGTTCTGCGCCTCGGCGAAAACGCGTCCCCGCTGCACCGCTGCCCGCTCGGGTTCGGTCGGCAACGCCCCACCTGTGGCCAAGTTCAGGCGGTCAATCCGCCGCTCAGCGTTGCGTTCGGTACGGTAGAGGTCCGCGTCGTAGTCAGCAAGGATCGCGCCTTCGACCAGCGCCTGGAGAGCGGGAGTGTCGGTTGAGAGGTCACCGACAACCCAGGCCAGATCGTGCAGCCCCCGCGCGCGGATATACCGCACCGCCGTTCCCGCCAGTCGCCGCAGTTGATTCGTGTTGAACTTGTCTTTCTTCCCGGCGCCCACCACCAACAACCGCTGGGCCACGAGACCTACCGGTCGATGAACTAGCGTGCACTCGTACGACTTGCCGGTCAGCTCGCCACTGGCCTCAAGCTCACCTAGCAGGACGCGCGTCTCTGCCGGCATCTGTTCGACCGTGCCGCTGGAAACGGCAGCACCTTCGAAGGTGTAGACTGCAAGCGCGGAGGCCTGAAGTTGTGCCAAAGGTAGGGTTGTGAATTCGATATTCAACCGATCACCTCAAAGTCCCCTCACTAGTCATTCCGAGTGGTCGCCGCGGCTACAGGAATGTACTTCTTCTGCTCTTCAGAACAAAAGCAGATCCTTCTCCCGCATGCGGGATCAGGGTGACATGGTCGGAGTTTTCAGCAGCCTGCTAATCTATTCTAAAGGTCTGCACCAGCCCTGTTGCCTTGTTATTTCGGAATCGATTTGCTAGCGCGCCTTGCTTCGACGCTGAAAGTTCACATGTGTTTTCGACGATGTTCGTGAATCGCCTGCTGTGTTTCGCGGTCCACGGTTCGACGACGGATGGTCTCCCGCTGATCCCACACCGTCTTGCCCTTGGCCAGGGCTATCTCGCACTTGATCAGATTCGTCTTCTGGTAGAGACGGAGCGGAATGAGCGTCAATCCTCTCTCCTGCGTTTTCCCCGTCAACTTGTCGATTTCCTGGCGATGCAGCAGCAAGCGGCGGTCACGCATCGGGTCAGGATTGAGATAACTCCCGGCGCGGTAAGGGCTTATGTGGCAGTCAATCAACCAGACTTCCCCATTTCTCACCACCCCATAACCGTCTTTGAGGTTGGCCTTGCCTTCGCGCACTGACTTCACTTCCGTTCCCGTCAGCTCCACTCCGGCTTCGAACTTCTCCAGGAGTTGGTAGTAGTGCGAGGCCTGTCGGTTGACGGCGAAGTTCCTTACCGTTGGCTGCGAGGCTTTCCCCGCCATGCGTCCTCGAACCCCGAAACTGGAACTTGCAAACACGAAACCAGTTAAGAATTCGACCTCCGGGTTCGCTGCACAATCCAGTTTCCAATTTCCAATTTCCAGTTTCCTCACTCCAAGTATTTGTTCGCAATCGGGTACCGGCGACCCATACCGAAAGCTTTCTGCGTTACCTTGAGAGCAGGTGCAGCCTGCTGGCGCTTATATTCCGCCTTGTTGACCAGATGCACCGTGTGGCGCACGACTTCAGGGTCGAGGTGGTAGTGCCGAGCGATCTCGTCCCCTCCCAGGTTCTCCTCGATGTAGGCGCGCAGGATAGTATCCAGGACGTCGTAGGGGGGTAGTGAATCCTGATCCGTCTGGTTGGGACGCAGTTCAGCCGAAGGCGCCTTGTCCATCACCGCCTGAGGGATGCGCCCCGCCGGCCGCGTACAAAGGTTGACGTAGCGCGCCAGCTCATAAACCATAGTCTTGGGCACGTCGGCGATCGCCGCCAGCCCTCCGGCCATGTCGCCGTAGAGAGTGCAGTAGCCTACCGCCAGCTCCGACTTGTTGCCGGTGCTGAGCACCAGGGCGCCGAACTTGTTGGAGAGCGCCATGAGGATGTTGCCACGCACACGCGCCTGGATGTTCTCCTCAGTCACGTCGCGCGGCCGGTTCTCAAAGGCCGGATCGAGCGCCGTCAAATAGCTGTCGAAGATCTTCAGGATCGGAACCACTCGGAAGTCGATGCCGAGGTTGCGCGCCAGGGCTTCGGCATCACGAATGCTCCCTGGCGAGGAATAGGGGCCGGGCATGCTGACCCCTAGGACGTTTTCCGGACCGAGAGCGTCGGCGGCTATCGTGGCCACGAGACTGGAGTCGACGCCACCGCTCAGTCCTACGATGACCTTCCGGAAGCTGCACTTGGCGCAGTAGTCGCGAGTGCCGAGCAGCAGCGCCCGGTAGACCTCCTCGACTTCGGACACGCACGACGGGTGTACCTCTCCTCGCCCATCCGACGTATCGAAGATGACTAAATCTTCCTCGAAGGACTTGGCGCGAGCACACAGCTCGCCTCGGGCGTTGAACGCCATACTTGTACCATCGAACACCAACTGGTCGTTCCCGCCCACCTGGTTGACGTAGATCACCGGCATCTGACGCTGCCTGGCTGTGGCTTTTAGCATCTCGGCGCGGAACTGGACCTTGTCCATCGAGAAGGGCGACGAGGCAATGTTAAGCAGCAGTTGGGCGCCCGCCCGCACCGCCTCCTCTACCGGATCACGCGTGTAGAGCTGTTTCTTCCAGAAATGCTTATCGTTCCAGACGTCTTCGCAGATAGTCACGCCGAGCTGTGTATGGGCGAGCTCGTATAGGGCGGGGCCAGGCCCCGGCTCGAAGTAGCGCGACTCATCAAAGACGTCGTAGAAAGGGAGCAGCATCTTGCTGTAGTCGAGCACGCGCTTGCCGTGGTGGAGCAGCGCCGCCGCATCGGCCACGGCCTTGCCCTTCTCCACGCCGGAACGCCGGACGTAGCCCACCAGGGCGGGAGGGTCGGGAAGCATCCTCGCCAGCTGCTCCAACTCCGCTTCGGACCGCTCGATGAAACTTGGCTTCTCCACCAGGTCACGGGGTGGGTAGCCACAGAGAGCCAGCTCGGGGAAGACTACGAGGTCCGCGCCGCGCTCCCTGGCCAAGCCGGCAAATCTCATTATCCGTTCAACGTTACCGCCAAAGTCCCCGACTGTCGTATTGATCTGCGCTAGAGCTATCTTCATTGAGTCAACACCACAACACAAGTATAACCGCTGAGCGCGCTGGTTGGGTATGGCCGCCGGGCCGCAAGCGCCGCACTCGTCTTGCTTAACCGTAACGCGCGATTCCTCAAACCACGCAGGGAGGCGGTACAATACACGGGCGTGTGGGGTAGGCAAAGCCCCCGCGGTCGCAGGGTCGGCCAAGCTAAGAAGGAGGATAATGCGCATGGAGCCCAAAGTGACGATGGGCGGCGGGATGAAGGTGATCGGGTGTGGAGTCCGAACCTCCTATTCATCGGAACTGGACTCGGTTACAGCTAAAATCCCGGGATTATGGAAGAGATTCTTTGAGGAGAGACTGGAAGAGAAGATTCCGAACCGGACGCATCCAGGTAATCTCCTTGGGGTGTACACAGACTACGAGAGCGATTATACCGGCGCGTACTCGCTGATTGTTTCCGCGGAGGTCTCGAGCTTGGAAAGTCTTCCCGAAGGGATGCTGGGCCTGACCATTCCAGTGGGCAAATATGTTGTGTTCCCCGCCGGCGGGCCGATACCGAATGCCATCATTCAGGCTTGGCAGAACGTCTGGAACTACTTTTCTCAATCTTCGGAGTACCGGCGGGCGTACACAACCGATTTCGAGTCATACAGATGGAATCCCGAGGCTCAGCAGACCGAGGCTGAGATTCATATTGCGATTTTGTTCTCTCACTGACTCAGGTACCGGACGACAGCGAGGGCCCATCGAAGCCCCCGGAGTTTCCAACCACCACAATCTTGCCATCGCTCTGGACAACGGTCGCGGCAATCGAGGCGGACTCAGAGAACGCCATCGTCACCCTTCCTCCCGAACCAAACGTAGACGGCAAGCCGTACCCCTCCAGGCCTGCTTTTCAAAACTGGCGAAATATCGCCGTCTGACGAAACCAAGTCAGTTCACGCCGTCACAGAGTCCCCGCACGCGTTAGTTATGCTCTTGATTGGCCTTTTGCATCTACATGATAGTAAGACGCTTTCTAAGTTACTGGTACGAAACCTCAGGGCTTGGAACTCCAAATGCGGTTGGAAGTTGCGAGTGGCGAGGAGTTACACATTATGCTGAAAATTACCGTACAGAATGGCTCGCGGCCCACGACCATTAAGCTGGAGGGCAAGCTTTCCGGACCCTGGGTGAGCGAGCTCGAACGAGCTTGGGACCGGTTGAACGCTGGCAAGCCTGACAGGACGGTAACAGTCGACTTGTCCGACGTTACCTTCATCGATTCGGCAGGAAAGAACCTCTTGAGTTCGCTGGTCGACAGTGGAGTCCAGTTGCGGGCCGCTCACCTGATGACGAATTACATCGTTGAACGGATTATAGAAGGTTGCCACAAGACAGGAGGATAGCATGCGTTCTCCATACGGATTAGAACTCACGGAGGATTGCCAGGATTGTCCCCTTAAGTCGGAGGGCTTTTTCTGCAAGCTCTCGACGAAAGCCTTGAAAGCATTCGAGTCCATCAAGTTCACCACCGCTTACCCGGAAGGCGCGGTACTATTTGTGGAAGGCCAGGCCTCGCGGGGCGTGTTTATGCTTTGCAAGGGCCGCGTGAAGATGTCCATGAACTCGACTGACGGTAAGGCGTTGATCTTAAGGATTGCCGGCCCGGGCGAGGTCCTGGGTTTGAATTCCGCGGTTTCGGGCCGGCCTTACGAGCTCACCGTGGAGACGTTGGAGCCCTGCCAAGTGAATTTCGTCAAGCGGGAGGACCTCCTGCACTTCCTCAGTGAGCACGCGGAAGCCTCCATCCGGGCGGCCCAGCAATTGAGCGGCAGCTATCACATTGCTTGCGACCAGATCCGGGCGTTGGGACTCTGCCAGTCGGCACCGGAGAAGCTTGCCCGGTTCCTGCTGAACTGGAGCGACAAGGGTCAGCAAACAGGGCAGGGGATTCGCGTTAGGCTGGCTCTTACCCACGAGGAGATCGCGCAGACCATCGGGTCCTCTCGCGAAACGGTGACGCGGACTTTGGGAGATTTCAAGAGCAAGCAGTTCGCTTTCCTGAAGGGCTCCACGTTGGTGATTCAAAATAAGCCGGCTCTCGAACGCTTCGTGAGCGCGTAGCTAGCTGGTTCTACTTCTTGGGATTCAGAATCAGGACTGACTCCACCTGCCCGGGTTGGAACTCGCGCGGCGACGTATAGAAATAGAGTGGTATATACCGGCCTTCCGCCCAGGGTTTCATCTGGTCGTCGTAGTGGGGACTAAGATGGTCTTCGTTTTCGCCTCCTGGGTACACCCCGAAGCTGCGTCCAAGGTCACTGAAATCCACCACCATGCGCCAAGAGGCGCCGCCAGTTACCTCCTGGCCGCTCGCACCCGGGTTAAGGGTGAATTCATCGCCAGGGACCGGAATGCCGCCACGGTCGAGTGCGGTGTTGTGGGTGATGGAGTGCAGCCGAAGAATATTTGACTTTCCCCACTTCCACCCACCCATGTCCGCTCCATAATCCTTGGTGAGCTGGTCGACGACCGCGACGAAGCTTCTGGCCAGAATGTCGTCCCGCGTCTCCTTCTCAGGCGTACGGACATCGTCAAACCAGGAGGACGTGGGGTTCTCGCGGGTCAGGAATTCCAGCACTTCCAACTCCGGTTGGCGCTCGTTCGAGCCGGCGTAGCCCCACCCTCCGTTCCAGGGCTCCACCCCAGCAGCGTCGAAGTTATCCTGCCAGACTGCTTTGCGAAACAACTCGAACCAGACGGTCCAGATGGTTTCTGCCACGCTTTCCGGCGTGGCTTCGAAGTTCCAGTGGCGAAGTTCTTCAATGGCCCGGCGCAGGCGATCATCGCCGAAGGGCTTGCGGTCGTACGCTGCGAGAAGCACGGGCACAAAAGCTTCTGCTGCGTCGTCGTGCGCGTCCATTTGAAATGCCTCCATTTGTTCCACGGTGATGCGTTCGTGCCCACGCAGCAGCTCGTGGATGCGGCGCGTGCGATAGCTTGGATCCCACATCCAACCCAGGTAGTAGGGGTATCCCAGGGGCGCCGGGCGTCCGTTGGCGGAGGCGAGGTAGTGCTGAGGCGGATTGAGTGCAAAGGGCAACCGATCGTCCGGAATGTAGCCCGCCCAGTCGTTGTCACCCGACGAGCCGTCTACAGGCCAGCGCCCGAGCCCACGCCTGCGAATAGGCAAGGCACCATGAGGCGCGATGGCGATGTTCCCGTCAACGTCGGCGTAAATGACGTTTAACGCCGGAACGGTCAGGTCGCGGAGCGCGGTTCGGAAGTCCGCGAGGTTACGAGCGGCGTTGAGCCGGGCAAAGGCGAGGACCTCAAAAGTGGCTCCAAGACCCGTCCAGCAGAGCGCCAGCCGCTCGCCGTGGGTGGTCACCAGCGGCCCGTGCACCGTGGACTCGATCACCACGTGCACCGGCTTTTCGCCGCGTATTGGAACATCTTCCTCCACGCGCGACATCGGCCGCCAGGCGTCGCGGTAGAAGTACTGACCGGGCTTCGTCGTGTCCGTCCTCTCGATGAAGTAATCGACGGCATCGGCCTGCATGTTGGTCAAGCCCCACGCAATGCGGCCGTTGTGACCGATAATCGTGTAGGGAAAGCCCGCGAAAGTAACACCCGCAACGTTGAGCCCCGGCGCCACCAGGCGAGCCGTGTACCAGATCGAAGGAAGCGAAAAACCGAGGTGGGGATCGTTAGCTAACATTGGCTTGCCGGTAGCCGATTTCTTGCCGTCGATGGCCCAGTTGTTGCTCCCCAGCGCGAATTCGCTTCCGAACCGGCCGCGGACGAACCTACGGTGCAGCTCCGTGGCTGCTTCGTGGAAACCGATGGGAAGCCGTTGCCAGGGCGGGTCCATGTCCTCACCGAAAGCCGACCGCCCGGATGGGGGACCGCTCGCTAGCGGCCTGCCCGAAGGTGAGTCGGGGACGGTGGAAAGCTCATAGGGACGGTCCAGTGGGAACAGCTCATTGACGGCCGCCAGCCCCAGTTTCTCTACCAGCATCCCCATCCACACATCGGTGTCGGTGCCGGATTGATCCCAGCCCATGTACTTCGGGAAGGCCAGCGCGTCCACGGGTGTCCATGCGGCCGGGGTAACGCCCAGAGACTGGAAGGCTTCGGGCCACCCGAGACTCTTGATCTCATTGCGGCGCGCATTGACGCCTGCGCAATAAGCCTCGATTTCGCTCCGAACGCGGCCGTCGAGCCGCGAACTCTTCCAGATGGCTTCAGCGCTGCGACGGATGCCGATCTGCCGCACGAACACGTCGTCGTCCAGCATAGGCCGACCGAAAATCTCAGCCAGCGTGCCGGAGGCGCGACGCCGGAAAAGCTCCATTTGGAACAGGCGGTCGGTGGCGTGGGTGTAGCCCAGTGCGAAGTACGCGTCTTCGGACGTACCGGCGAAAATGTGCGGTATGCCGTAAGCATCGCGATAGATGCCGACGGGTTGGTGCAAGCCTGGTAGATAGAGGGTCGAACGTGGCGCTGTGCCGACAGTGGCAAAATCCTGGGCAGTCAAGCGGGGCGCCGCAATTGAGCCGCACAGGGTCGATCCACATAGCCATAGGCTCACGAGCGTTGGCACCGGGCGAGGTGGGTTTCGATCACGCACGCGCG
>DATJKY010000455.1:0-6909 GCA_035490955.1 Terriglobia bacterium
ACGGCGGTGAAAAAAACGGTACAGAGCAGCCAGAGCTTCCTTATCAGCGGCGCCCGCCCGCTTTGCCAGCGCGCTCAACGTAGCGTCGTCCAGGCGTTCACTCACGGCGCTCTCACTGAGGAACTACGTTCCACGTCAGGAGAAATTTCGAGCGCTTCAATTGTATCCGACCTGGCAACTCCACTGCCGCGCGTCCCGTGAGTGCTCACCCAATAGTGGTGCTATAATCTGTCTGTCTTGGACGATCTGCTGTTGCCCTTATTCCCGCTGGAATGCGTTCTACTCCCCGAAGAGTTGCTACCCCTCCACATTTTCGAGGAACGCTACAAGCAGATGATCAGAGCCTGCCTGGAAGCGCAGGAACGGTCGAGCGGCCAGCAGCAGTTCGGGGTCGTCCTGGCTAAAGAAGGGGAGATCAACACGGTAGGGTGTAGTGCTCGGGTGGTCAAGGTCGTTCGCAAGTACGAGGACGGGCGCATGGACATCCT
This sequence comes from Terriglobia bacterium, assembly GCA_035490955.1. Classification (GTDB taxonomy): domain Bacteria; phylum Acidobacteriota; class Terriglobia; order UBA7540; family UBA7540; genus DATJKY01. The sequence goes on from DATJKY010000455.1 coordinate 489, forward strand.
CACGCGAGGAACGCGGCGCTTTGAGGTCTTCCTCACCAACGAGGAGGAACCTTATCTGAGAGGTGGCGTGGAGTTCTTTGACGACGACGATGGAGCCGACTTGCCAAACGAAACGGACGCCGAGCGCGCCCTGGAGCTGTTTACCCAAATCCGAAACCTGCTGGGGAATCCGACGGAATTCCCAGCCGATCTGCCGCGACCTTATAAGCACCTTTCCTTTCGGATTGCCGCGCCGCTTCCACTGGACCTCGATTTCAAACAGCAGCTCCTGTCGGTGCGGAACGAGACTGAACGCCTGCGTGATGTGGCGCGTGCCATTCAGCAACTCGTTCCGCGGCTTACTGCCCTACGACGAGCCCAACAGAAGGCAGGCGGCAACGGCGACGCGCGCGTTAAGAGTTAGCTAGCGTAGCTAGTCCTTGCCAGCAAAAGCAGATTGCTCGTCGCCGTGCTCCTCGGAATGACAGTAATCTCTCGGCTGAAGGTTGATAGCTGACTGCTGGATTCAATCGAAAATCCAAAACCCAAAGTCGACTTGGCATTCCGCCGTTGAGTTGCCGCCGTGCGTCACCTATAATTAGGACATGCCCAGGGCCCGAACTATTGCTGAACTAAAGCGGGAAAGCTATCGCAGCGTCAGCGTAAAGGATGAGATGCGCGCCAACCTGATCCGGTGCCTTGGGTCCGGCGGGCCGATGTTCCCGGGAATCGTTGGCTTCGAAGATACGGTAATTCCTCAAATTGCAAACGCCATCCTCTCGCGCCACAACTTTATCTTGCTCGGGCTGCGTGGTCAGGCGAAGAGCCGCATCCTGCGGTCGTTGGTGACTCTCCTGGACGAAGAGATTCCGTTCATCGGCGGTTGCGAGATCAACGACGACCCGCTGAAGCCCATCTGCCGGGCCTGCAACGAACGCATCGCAGAATTGGGTGACGGCACGCCTATCGCCTACCTGCCTCGCGAACAACGTTACGTGGAAAAGCTGGCAACACCGGACGTGACTATCGCCGATATCATCGGGGACCTCGACCCCATCAAGGCGGCGCGCGGCGGTCATGCACTCTCCAGCGAACTGACCATCCACTACGGTCTGCTGCCCCGAGCCAACCGCGGCATCTTCGCCATCAATGAGTTGCCCGACCTCGCGGGCAAGATTCAGGTGGGCCTCTTCAATATCATGCAGGAAGGCGACGTCCAAATTAAAGGCTATCCCATACGGCTGCCTCTCGACGTGGCGCTGGTTTTTACCGCCAACCCCGAGGATTATACGGCACGCGGCAAGATCATCACGCCGCTCAAGGACCGTATGGGTTCCGAGGTTCGCACGCACTACCCTACCAACATCGAGCACGCTATGACCATTACCGCACAGGAAGCCTGGATCGAGCGCGGCCCGGCTGTTCGTCCGGTCATCATGCCCTTCCTGCGCGAGGTCATTGAGACTATTGCTTTCGAGGCGCGCCAGGAAAAGAAGGTTGACAAGCGCAGCGGCGTCAGCCAGCGCATGCCGATCACCTGTCTCGAGAATGTGTTGAGCAACGCCGAACGACGCGCCTTGGTGAACAAAGAAGACCTCGTTGTACCTCGCTTCTCCGACATCTACGCAGCACTTCCTTCGATGACCGGCAAATTTGAGCTGGAGTATGAAGGCGAGTTGAAGGGCGCCGACAGCGTGGCTCGCGAGATCATTCGCCAAGCCGCTGCCCGGGTCTTCAAGAAGCATTTCGACGGCGTGCCGATGCACGGCATCGTGCAGTGGTTCGAACTGGGCGGCACGCTGAAGTATCCCGAAGGTGCGCCCGTAGCGGAGGTCTACGGCGAGTTGAAGAAGATTCAAGGGCTTCTCGACAAAATCCAGCCGCTCGGGGTCAAGAGCAAGGACAGCCTCGCCCTGCAAGTGGCCGCCGGGGAATTTGTCCTGGAAGGGCTGTACGCGCTAAAGAAGATCAGCCGCAACGAAGAGCTGGGCTACCACCTCGAACATCGGCGCCCGGAACCCGTACCGCAAGAGGAAGAAGGACCGCTGCGCCGACGCCGGCCGCTGAACTGAAGCAGTGCTTAGAAACTGAAAATTGGAAACGGCAAACGGGACCCAAAACCGAAGCCGCAGGCACCGGAGTGGATTGTTCTTCTAGCTTCGAGTTTCCAGTTTCGAGGTAAAGCGTGAATCAGCCGGTTACGTGGGCGCAGATCATCGCTGCCTATATGCCTGCCGCCATCATCATGGTGACGATTTTGCTGGGCATTATGTCCAACAATCGAGCCATCGATGGTGTGCAGCGGCGAGTCGATGATCTGCGCTCGGATACCAATCGACGCCTCGATGATTTGCGCTCGGACACCAATCGACGACTCGATGATCTGCGCGCCGAATTGTTAGGCCGCCTCGACCGGCTTGCAGAGCGGATCGAACATCCCATCGTAAAGGGCACATGAGTCAAAGGAGTCAAAGTTTGAAGGTTAAAGGTCGAAGGAGGCTCAACTGTTCTACTTTCGACCTTCGACTCTTCAACTAGTCAGATGAAATACATCAAGTACTCCAAATTCAGCGGCGATCCCTTTGCCGGCCTCAGTGCTGAAGACCTGTTGGAGATATTGCAGGACTTCCTGCTCGACAGCGGTTTTTACGGCGATTCCTGGGGCTTTTACGAAATGGACCAGGAACGCACGATGGAACAACTCCATCAGGCGCTGCTCCAGGCCATGACCGACAAGGGAATGATCTCGCAGGAGCTTCTAGAGCAATTACGAGAAAGCGCGGAGACCTACCAGGGGTCGCAGCTTTCCGAACTCGTTAGCAGGCTGATGGAGCGCCTGGCCGAAGAGGGCTACATCACCATCGATTCTCCACCCCGACCGGGCAAGCTCACCGAGCCTCAACCCGGCCAGCTCATGGGCGCGGAGGGCAAGGCCAAGTTCGAAATCACCGACAAGGCGTTGGACTTTTTGGGCTTCAAAACGCTTAAGGACCTGTTGGCCTCGCTCGGCAAGTCCAGCTTTGGCCGCCATGACACACGGGAGATGGCCACGGGAGTCGAATCACACGGCGCCACCCGTCGCTACGAATTCGGAGACACGTTAAATCTGGATGTGAACGCCACACTGCTCTCTTCCATCCGGCGCGCCGGCTTGAAGATGCCCCTCGACCTCGACTATCAGGACCTTCAGGTGCGCCAGTGCGAATATCAGAGTTCCTGTGCCACCGTTCTGATGCTGGATTGCAGTCACAGCATGATCCTCTACGGGGAGGACCGTTTTACTCCCGCTAAGAAGGTGGCCCTGGCTCTTACTCATCTGATCCGCACCCAGTATCCGGGCGACTCCCTGCACATGGTCCTCTTCCACGATTCCGCGGAAGAAATTCCGTTTGGTGAATTGGCGCGCGTGAAGGTGGGGCCGTACTACACAAACACCCGCGAAGGATTGAGGCTGGCGCAGCGCATCCTTTCCCGCCAGAAGAAGGACATGCGCCAGATCGTCATGATCACTGACGGGAAGCCGTCCGCTTTGACGCTGGAGGACGGAAGGATTTACAAAAACGCCTTTGGCTTGGACCCTCTCGTAGTCTCCGAAACCCTGCATGAAGTGGCGCGCTGCCGCCGTAACGGCATCATGATTAACACCTTCATGCTGGCTTCAGACTACGGCTTAGTGAACTTCGTCCAGAAGGTGACTGAAATCTGCCGCGGCAAAGCGTACTTTACCACACCCTATACCTTAGGCCAGTACCTGCTGATGGACTACATGCAGAAGAAAGTGAAACACATTCACTGACCCCGCTCCCCTATTTGCCGGCGACGCCCTTGACTGATCCGACCCCGGTGACGAAGTCCCAGCCGGGACCGGCGCTAAAGGCGCCCGCCGTGCCTACGATGATGTCGCGAAGGTTTGCCGTCCCCACGTTGCTGTAGAAAGTTGACTGCTCGATGTTGCTGCTCGCGTAGAAGTGGCCGGCAAGGTTGAAGACCCCGGCCAGAGCGGGTGCTGCGACACTCGTGCCGCCAAACACCAACCACCCGGAGAGGCCCTGGCACGGTGTGGTATCGTAGACCGCCACGCCAGAATTAGGATCGGCGTCAAAGCCGATGTCCGGAGCGCCGCGACGCGAGCCGACCTTGGCGACGAGGAAGTCCTGATAGTGAGGGCGTGCTTCATAGGCGCTCGGCCCACCCCCACTGCCGCTCCAAGCAGTTTCCCCTGTAAAAGTCCCGGAGGCGTTACGGTGGATCGTGGTCCCGCCAGCGGCTACGACCCGCGGTGAGACGGCCGGGTACTGTCGCTGGCCACCCACGTCGCCACTCGAAGCCACGTAAACGACACCTCGCTGCTGGAAGTAGCTGTCATAGCTCACTTCGCTTGGGAACTCCTGCATACCCCAGCTCATGCTGACCTCGCCGAAGCCGGTGCCTGACGGGCTGACGATAGAGCTGGCGACACTAACCGCCTGCATCAGATCGGTCGAGCTGTTAGAGGCTGCTTCAACCAGCACGATCTTGGCGTTTGGGGCCATGGCGTGCGCCCACTCAATGTCGAGGGAGGTCTCTTGCGCCCAGCCGCAGTTTACCGCCGGGACCACGCCCTTAGAGTAGACCTTGCGAAAGCAGCCGTTGGCGGTGCCGCAGGTTGGCAGGCCGAACATGTTCGAGAAGACTGCGAGGTCTTGCGCGGCGTGCGGGTCGTCGTAAGCGTCAACAATCGCGATAACACCCGCGCCGCCTGTCGAAGGCAAGTCATAAACGGCGCGAATCGACGTGGGGTTTTCGCCCCATGGCAGCGAGCAACCGGCTGCCGACGGAAGAGTACCGACCGCGTCCGGTGCCAGAATTACGTGACTGGTGTGAGCAGGCAAACCACAGTCTGCCGCGAGCCTCTGGCTAGACTCGGGGATCAACACGTTGCCCTGCCGCAGCATCTGCGAACCAGCCTGCTCCGGATTCAGTTCAGGTTCCTCGGCGCTGACCCCGGAGATAACCGACAGCAACAACCAAAGAGTGGAGAATCGGATTACCTTGTTCATGCCGTGCCTCGCTTTCATGGGGACCGGCACTTTAGGACCAAGATAGCCTCTGGGTGCCGGTTCGCCCAAAACTAATGTTCGGCAGGTCGCGAAACCGAAACGAGGGTTAGAGATGGTTTCAAGACTGGTACGAAGGTACTATCAGATAAGGCCCCGCAAGGGGCCACATCGTGGGTAGCCGTGGGTGCAACCTACGGACATTACTTCGCCATTTTGCCATCTAACAATTCACGTATTTTAGGTACGTTAGGACTGGAGCCGGGGCAACCTCGATGAGCAAGAGAGAATGGTGCGAATCCTCAGAGGTCGTGTAGAGCATGCCGCGATGCTACCGCCTGATAATATGCAGCCCGGTTCCGTAGCGGAATTGGCGAACAATGGTGCCAGCGACGCACGGGCCAGGGCCGCCAACTGCCATGAGCCACAGACGATTGTGCGCATCCTGGGAGAAACCAAAGGGCGGGTGGGCGGTGCCAACGGGGCGGCGGCCCGTTCGGGTCTGCAGCGGACCACCTTGGTCGCGCGGATGAAAAAATTGGGTATCGATGGCCGCAAGACGTTCGGCGGGAATCGGTACTCTCGGGTTGAGGTTTGTCGATGAACCAGATCCGTGATGCTGAGCCCCGGTGGTGGAGTTCAATGAAGATTGGCGTGCTCGGGATTTTGCTGCTCTCTTTATGTCTGGCTTGTTCGAGGCAGCCTCCGCGTGAACCGGTCACCGTGACGTTTCTGGATATTGAGTGGGACGCGAACAATCAGCTACCTGGATTAGCGCAAGACCTGCAGGACTTCACGCAGGAAACAGGGATCCAAGTCAAGCGCCTTCCCCGCCCTGCTGGCTCTCTCAATCAACTCGTCCTGTGGCGCGAGCTACTTGAAAAGAGCGCCGGTACTCCTGACGTGTACGGCATTGACGTGATCTGGTCCGGAATATTGAGCCAGTATTCGATGGATCTAAAACCCTACTTTGCTACCGAGCTTTCCTCACAATATCCGGTGGTGGTTGCGAGCTACACCGTGGGTCAGAAGCTCGTGGCCATACCACATCACGCCTATGTGGGTGTTTTGCTTTATCGCCCAGATCTTCTGCGACGGTACGGGTATCGTGACCCACCCAAGACATGGGACGAACTCCAGATGATGGCCAGCCGGATTCAGGCGGGCGAACGGGCCAAAGGTGAGAAAGACTTTTGGGGCTTTCTATGGCAAGGGGCGGCCGGCGAAGACTTGACCTGTAACGGCTTGGAATGGCAGGTTAGCGAAGGCGGCGGACGAATCATCGAAGACGACAAGACGATTAGCGTGAATAACCCGCAAGCCATCCGGGCATGGCAACGCGCGGCGCGCTGGGTGGGGTCCATTTCACCACCCGGCGTGGTGGCCTACGGAAAGTCGGACTCGGA
>DATJKY010000456.1:0-4309 GCA_035490955.1 Terriglobia bacterium
TATTTCCCCGGAACAATCACCGCAGCCGGACTCACTTAGGTCTGGGCAAAGATACCCCCGAGCCGAGGGCCGTTCAGCCGCCAAAGATGGGAAGGATTGTTGAACTCCCGCAGGTGGGAGGTCTGCATCATCGCTATGAGCGGCGAGCGGCCTAGTCGGTTCAACCTGTTGCGGCAATCCACCGGTTGCACTGATTGGGGATTTTCGACTCAAAAGGCAACCGAACCTCTTGACCCTGCAAATGGTTTTCCCAAGAAGCTGCCAATCTGAACCCAACCAGAAGTGTCAGCTAGGCTATTTCTCGCGGCTGATTCGGTTTTGGCGACCCACAGCATCATCGAAGTGCGCGAGATCACTCTCAAGGCGCCGATCTTGGCCAGGTCGGTGCGGTGCACCGTTACCGTGGGTTCATCCCGCGACTGCGGGACTACTCATGTAGCTCCCCTGCGGGAACACGGACCGGTCAAAACCTCTTCGAGTCGCACTGGTCGACCCGGTATTTTACCCAATGACAGTGAGTGTCCCTTTCGCAGTATCTACATTACATGCTTTACCTGCCGTGCTCTTTTGTTATTTGAATCGGCCCGACTGAGGTATAATTTCATTTCAAGGGGGACATAACGCGACGGTCCGAAGGTCTTCGGGAAATGGCCGTTGAACGTGGTACAGGACGCCCTCCCAGCCGCTTACCCTCCGGTAAGTTCTTGCAGCAGCCAAGTATCCTTTTTCTAGCCCGGGGTCTCCGCTCGCTCACGCTCGCGGCTCTGTTCTGCGTCTTTCTGAGCGTTTCCTTCCGCGCTGCTGGCGTTCTCGGGGCTGCGAAGCACCAAGTAGGGAGCCAAACAACCGGCGAGCGGCCGGCGACGCCGGAGCAGGCGGTTGACTTTGATCGAGACGTTAAGCCCATCCTGCAGGCTTCCTGCGTTGCTTGCCATGGGCCGGAGAGACACGAAGGCCAACTGCGCCTCGACTCTGAGGCGGCGATCTTGCGCGGTGGGGTGTCAGGCAAGGCCGTCATCCCCGGCAATGGTCGGGAAAGCCTGTTGGTCAAGCGATTATTGGGAGGCGCCGCGCCACGCATGCCGCTGGGCGGCGACCCTCTCCCTCCTGAGAAAATCGCCCTCATTCGCGCCTGGATCGATCGCGGGTCCTTCTCTTCGGTTGAACCTGCCGCCAAAACGGCGGAGGGAACAGGGAACAGGGGACAGGAAACAGGACAAACCGCGCTACCGGCTCCCGTCCAAACCGTTGCCTCGCATCCCACAGCAACCACCGGTTCGGTTGTGTTCGCCACCCAGATTCGGCCTATTCTGGCCGCGCGTTGCTATGCCTGCCACGGTCCCGCCGTCCAGCAAAACGGCCTTCGCGTGGACTCGCTCGAAGCGATTCTCGCCGGCAGCGCCAATGGAAAGGTCGTCGTCCTCGGAGACAGTAAAAAGAGTCATTTAGTGCGGCGCTTGCTCGGACTAGAGCGGCCGCAAATGCCTTACGGAGCTCCGCCCCTTTCCGCTGAACAGATCGACTTGGTGCGTAAATGGGTGGATGAGGGCGCGCGCGGTCCGGACTCCACCGAACCCGTCGCTGCCGCGGGGCCCGTGAAGCATTGGGCCTATATCAAGCCGGAGCGGCCGGAAGTTCCCCAGGTGAAGGATGCCGCCTGGTGCCGGAATCCAATCGATAACTTCATTCTGGCCCGGCTGGAGAAAGAAGGACTCTCGCACTCCCCTGAGGCTGACCGCACCACCTTGATTCGGCGTCTGAGCCTTGACTTGGTCGGACTCCCACCAAGTATCGAGGAAGTTGAAGCCTTCCTGGCGGACAAGAGCCCCAATGCTTATGAGAAGGTTGTAGACCGGCTCCTGGCTTCCCCGCATTATGGTGAACGCTGGGCACAGCCGTGGCTAGACTACGCGCGCTATGCAGATAGCCATGGTTTCGAAGAGGACCCGCTGCGGGTAGCTTGGGAGTGGCGCGATTGGCTAATCAACGCCCTCAATCAGGACATGTCGTTCAAGGAATTCACCATCGAACAGATCGCCGGCGACATGCTTCCCAACCCGACCACGCAGCAATTGGTGGCCACCGGGTTTCACCGCAACACGATGCTGAATCATGAAGGCGGTGTGGACCGAGAAGAGTATCGCTGGTATTCGCTGATCGATCGAGTGAGCACCACCGCCAACGTCTGGTTGGGTATCACCCTGGAGTGCGCTCAGTGCCATAACCACAAGTTCGACCCCTTCACCCAGAAAGATTTTTACCGAGTGCTGGCCTTCTTCGACAATAACCAACACCAGATCATTAACCTTGGACATGGGGAGGGACATGACCAGGAGCCGGAAATCGAGTTGCCCACGCCAGATCAGGAAGCCAAGAGCAAGGCGCTGAGGGCGCAGATCGCGGAGACGCAAACCGTCCTCAACACCCAGACGCCCGCCCTCGATGCCGCACAGGCAGAGTGGGAAGCGAAAATGAAGAAGGCGGACGAGGAATGGACGGTACTGCGTCCCAGCCATATGGAGTCTTCAGGCGGCGCGACGCTAAAAGCCCTGAATGACGGGTCGGTGCTGGCGAGCGGGAAGAATCCTGAGCCCGAGATCTACGTGATCGAGGCGAGCAGCGAGTTGACGAAAATCACCGGCCTGCGCATTGAAGTGATGAATGACCCCAGCTTGCCTCAGGGCGGTCCCGGCCGCGATCCGGAAGGCAACTTCCTGTTGAGCCGTTGGGAGGTAGCGGCTAGCTCTGCAGTCAAGCCCCAAGAAGTCCAATACGTGGCGACCAAGGACGTGCGCGCCAACGAGTCCCAGGATGGTTACGACGCCTCAAATTTGGCTATGGACGAAGCCAAGGCGGACGGCAGGGGTTGGGCGATTGATACCTCTCCCTCGAAGGTCCCGCTGGGCCGCCAGGCCGTGCTCATTCCGGAGAAGCCTTTTGGCTTTGAAGGCGGCACTCTGCTGACCATTCGTCTGAAGCAAGAGATGCGCCGTCCGCCCCGCAACCTGGGCCGGTTCCGGTTGTCCGCAACCTCCGATTCCGAACCCGAAAGCATCGTGCGGATTCCGGCGCGGCTGCTGCCGGTGCTCGATCTCGCTCCCGCGCAGCGAAGCAAGGAACAGAAGGAAGCCCTCTCGGCTGTCTTTCGCTCCGCCACCCCGCTGCTCAAGGCCCAGCGCGATCGCCTATCTGAGGTGCAAAAGGAAGTTGATCAGCTCGGCATTGCCACCGCCATGATTATGAAAGAGCGCCAGGGGTTCGAGCGTCCCTGGACTAACGTGCATGTGCGCGGCAGCTACCTGAACAAGGCGGAGAAAGTGTACGCGGACGTTCCCGCCTCGCTGCCGCCGCTCCCCGAGGGTGTGATGCCCAACCGCCTGGGGCTCGCCTACTGGCTGGTGGACGAAAATAACCCCCTGACGGCTCGCGTGGAAGTGAATCGTATATGGGAGACCATCTTCGGGCGCGGTATCGTCGAGACCAGCGAAAACTTCGGCACACCGGGCACGCCGCCCACCCACCCGGAACTGCTCGACTGGCTGGCGACGGAGTTCATGCGCCAGGGCTGGAGCATGAAGAAGATGGTCCGCCTGATTGTCACCTCCTCAACTTATCGCCAGTCATCGCGGGTGACTCCGGAACTCCTGCAGCGCGATCCGTACAACCGGCTGCTGGCGCGCGGCCCGCGTTTCCGGGTGGAGGCGGAGACCGTGCGCGATATCGCCTTGGCCGCGAGCGGCCTCTTAAGCCCCAAGATGGGCGGGCCCAGCGTCTTTCCTTACCAGCCGGAAGGCATTTGGGACCGGCCTTACAGCCACGTGAAGTGGGAGATGAGCGAAGGAGAAGACCGGTATCGGCGGGGGATTTACACATTCATCCGACGCACGGCGCCTTACCCGAGCCTGACGGTATTCGACGCGCCCAGCCGGGAGTTCTGTACCATCCGGCGGGTGCCCACCAACACTCCCTTGCAAGCCCTGACCACGCTGAACGACCCCGCCTTCTTTGAGGCGGCCCGGGCTTTGGCGAGGAAAATGATGACGGATGGCGGCCCGGGCCCGGCAGCAGAGGCGAGCTACGGCTTCCGCCGTTGTGTTTCCCGTGCTCCCACCAAGTCAGAGGGCGATCAATTGCTCGACTTTTATCGTCAGCAACGGGACCATTTCGAAAATGACCCGAAGGCCGCCGGTGAAGTGGTGAAGAATTACGGGAATTCGTCCTTGAACCCAGCCGACCAGGCAGCATGGACTATGCTGGCCAACGTCCTGCTGAATATGGACGAGACCATCACAAAAGAGTGACGAGGTAG
>DATJKY010000457.1:0-1740 GCA_035490955.1 Terriglobia bacterium
CCGTTCAGCCTTGGTCAGATTCCCGGCTTGATCAAGCTCAATGGTAAATGGGCTCACGGTGCCGGTCAGCTTGCGGTCCTGCATTCTCAGTTTAACCACGACGAAGGTCTTACCCTGGAATTCGGCCTGCCAGGTGCCCACAAAAGACTCGGCGCTATTGCCGGAGCTCTTGACGAAAACGAGCCGGGCCTCTCCCTTCCCGCCACGCTGCGGGTCATGCGCCTTGACTTCGAGGACCTGTGTTCTTCCGTCCGCCGACATCGACCGTACCCACTCGCCTTCTATCTCCGGCTTACCGTCTCGTTCCAGGCTCCAGGCGGTAATCAGGCGGTCGCCCTCCCAGTGCGTTTTGGATTTGAGCTCGGCGGGCCCGTACTTTTCACTCCGCTCGACACCATCGGTGGTCGCAACCCATTCGGGAATGGTCAAGGTGAAGAGCGTAAGGGCAATAGGTTTCTGAATGTTTAGCCCGAACTCAGCACTCCAGTCTTTGGAGGTCGTGGTAATTCTCAACTGTGGGTCGCGGTGGTCAATGAGCTCGACGAGGTCGGCAGGCGACGCTGGAGGCAGAGTGCTCTTCGTCTTGTCGAGTTCCCACCGTCCGGAAAAATCAGGATGGGAGCGACTGCCGGTCCCGGTCTGCGAGTTCTCCCTCACGCTAAGTGAGAACATGGTAGCGCCCATGCCCACCAGTGCCAGTGCCGACAGAACCGCAGCGAGAATCAGTTTCGCCAGACGCGCGCTCGAACGGGGTCTTTTGTCCAGTAATCTCATGACACGCTCCTCCAGGATGTTGGCGTCAAAAACGCCCAGGGTGTAGTCGGCTCCGGACGCTCGCGACAGGCCCGCCGCCGCGCCGGCCAGGTTCACAAGCGACCGAGCATAGGCGGGCGTGCTCAGGAGCCGTCCGGCGGCCATCTCGTCGCAGGCCAACTCCCGCGTCTGATCGATCCGGCGTTTGATCAGCGCTCCCGCTGGGTGGAAAGAAATCAGCAGATAAAGAAACTCGTAGACCACGTTCATCAGAAAATCGTGACGTCGGATGTGCGCCATCTCGTGGCACAGCGTCGAGGTCAGGTCCTCCGCTGAGCTCTCTTCAAACATGCCGGCGGGCAAGATGATGAGGGGCTTATAAGCTCCCAGGACCACTGGTCCGTCGACGCGTGAGGAACAGAGCGTAGGCACATGTCCTAAACCCAGCGCCAACTGGCATCGCCACACACTTGACGCCATCCATTGCCGAAGCGGCAGTACGTGTGCGCTCCTGCGAAGCTCGTTGGTTCTGCGCCAGGCTCGGTATAGTCGAACCCCACCAAAAAGCACAGAGAGCAGATAGCACGTTAGGGCCCCGTAAGCTAACCAAGGTGAGAATTCGATGGGCCAATCGCGACGTGAGAGGTAATCCGCGAAGCGCCAACCACCGGGCGCTCTCGGCTGCAGGGACATTATCGATGCGGGCGGAGGCGGTGGTGAAGTCACGCTGCCCTGCGGAGGCGCTCCGCCGGCCTGAGCGGCCGCCCGATGATTCCTTTGGATGGAGTTGCGTGAGGTCCATAGGGGAAGGAACACAGCCAGGCTGAGGGCCATTACCCACAGCGTGTGGCGGTATCGCGCGGGGCCGTGGCGCAGGATCCAGGCACCGAGCGCGGCAACTCCGGCAACAAGAGGCACTTGCCACAGGGCATTGAGAAGAAAAGTCAGCACCAACCGGCTAAGGGTTTCCATGGCGTCCCTCCTTGA
>DATJKY010000458.1:0-10629 GCA_035490955.1 Terriglobia bacterium
AAACAATTATGTTCACAAGAAAATCCTTCCGGTTGCTTTCGCTAAGGTTGTTCTGAACGCAATAGAGAATAGAGGGGAAGAGGGGTGGAAAGGTGTGGAGCGGGCTAATGAATTGTAAACTTATGAGGTTGGCACCATGCCCAGACGGAGAAGAGCCTCCGTGAACAGGGCTAGCCAATTGTGCGGGCAGGGACTGTCCTTGCCGGGGACGAGCTTTGGGCCGCCCACTAGGGGCGGCAGATCATGAGCGCACTTGTGCCCACCAGCATCGCCCGGAAGGCGTACGAGCAGTTTGGAATCTTTAAGTGTTCCGATGCGCTGATCCGTCACGGCATCTCGTCTCCAGCCGAACAGCTAGCGACCTGGTCTGGTTCGTCCAGTTTGATCTGGCAAAGGCAGACTCAGTTCCCGTCGGGAGTGAAGACCACCTTAACCGCTGGATACAAGAACAGCTGGCTGCAGCACTTGAACGCCTTCGAGGGCTCGGGGGAACCGATCATGCTTTACGGATAGTATCAGAACACCCAGAACTGGCAGACACTTGGCACCTACCCCAGGTGCGCGAGGCTGTTCATAATGGCCTCGGTGATCCCGTCGCTCAGGTATTCCATCTCGGGATCACCGCTGGCATTGGCGAACGGCAGAACAAGGAGAGAGTCGATGGTCTTATATAACCTGGATCGGTGAGGGGAAGATATTTGCGTTCCCACTTCGGTGCGGACCGGCGACGACCCCGAGTCCAAGTTGCGCTTCAGGCGCTTTAAGTCCGTACGAATCTCTGCCGCATTCTGGTAGCGGAGCTCGCGCCTTTTCTCGAGTGCCTTCTCGACAATGTGTTCAAGCTCCAAAGGCAATTGTTGGTTGACGCGGCAGACGGGCGTAGGGTCTTCTCTCAGGATGGAAGCTAAGACCACGGCAAAGCTCGTGGCCCCGAACGCCATCCGGCCGGTGGCCATTTCGTACAGTACGGCTCCGAAACTGAATAGGTCCGTGCGTGTATCCAGTTTTTCTCCGCGCGCCTGCTCGGGCGACATTAGGCCACCGTGCCCATCATAGAGCCGGGGGTAGAGAGCCCATAGGGATCGATCGACTGCGTGGGTGCGTCTTCTAGTGGCGTTTGGTCGGACACAAGGCCCGCTCCCAAGGTCAGTTTCGCGAGGCCGAAGTCCAGAATCTTGGCTTGCCCATGATTGGTGACGAAGATGTTTGTTGGCTTGATGTCGCGATGGACGACTCCCTTGGCGTGTGCGCCGTCTAACCCGTCGGCAATCTGCACCGCCAGTTCCAGCAGTTCGTCCGTCTCCATCGGCCTTCCGGCGATGCGGAGCTTCAAGGTCTGACCTTCCAGAAACTCCATTACTATGAAGGACTGATCCTCGAACTCGTCGATGTCGTAAATCACGCAGATATTCGGATGATTCAGCGCGGAAACGGCATAAGCCTCGCGCTTAAGGCGCTCTAAGGCCTGAGGGCTGTGCATAAGCGCTTCGGATAGCAACTTCAAGGCCACAAACCGCGGAAGCTTGGCGTCCTGGGCCTTGTAGACCACGCCCATGCCCCCCCACCCAGCTTCTCGAGTATGCGGTAGTGAGAAATGGTATTGCCCAGCATCGGGGTCAATGCGCTCCCTGGAGAACTCGCATAGATTATACCGGTTTGCAGGAAGAATGAAGCTGGCTGAGGAGCCGAAAGGCTGGAGCGTTAACCCGTCGCGATGCGCCACACCACCGAGGACGCAAAGGGCACAGAGAGACACGAAACAGCCACGGACTGGGTCAGTCTAGGCGAGCGCTGACAGCGCTGACCACCTGCGTCGGACGCTTGTATTCCGGCGAGCGAACTTGGTCCGATCACTCGACAATAATACGGTCTGCCCATTCCACGAGAGACACAAAGATCGCCGGGCTGCCGAATTTCGCCCCCCAGATATTCAAATCTGTTTCCGTGACCCCACGGGCCCGGGAGCAAGCCCCTCAAGAAAAGACCGGAATATGTTTAGCCACAACTTTTTCGCGTGTCTCGCTCAGCGGCGGCCAGCCGACCGGCATGATCGCATCCGCCGTCGCCTTACGCATCAGGTAGGTAGCCTCGCCCGTGAGGAAAATCCGAACTTCGTGGCCAGCGTCCGCCAACGCAAGTCCGTGCACAAAGGCAAATGAGGCCCTGGTTGGGTCATCCGATCCCCAGGCACTCTTCATCATGATCTTCAGAGGCCTCTTCGATTCCTCCGCCTTCGTTCGTAATGCGAGAAAGGGTAAGCTGGCCAACTGGGCGAAGAAGCTGCGTCTAGCCATGTTGTTCTCTTCTGAATCGGGAGTAGCGCAGCGGAAGAAGCCCCAACTATACTCCCGTCTTTCTTCAGCGTCAAAGACAACTGTCGAATCACCAGATTTGCCCAACGGAGTCCAAAAGGCGAAGATCGAAGTGCCCACGTTGCCCAAGGTGGTAGCGCAGACCCCAATTTTGGTCTGCGGCTCGTGCTTAAGAAGCTTTCGACGCTGGACGAACCGCAGACCCCAAGTCGGGGTCTGCGCTACTTTGAATCGCTTGGCGTTAAGGCGATCCTAACGCCCATGTCAGAAATCGTGAAATTATTACTGTCGCGCGCCTCCATCTCTGTTCAGCCGTATAATTGTGGACAATCCGATGCGAATCCTGCTGGTCGAAGACGAGCGTAAGGTGGCTAGCTTTGTGGCGCGGGCCCTACGCGAGAATGCCTACGCTGTGGACGTGGCGGAAAGCGGTGAGAAGGCGCTGGAACTTGCCCGCGACTTCCTTTACGACGCCATCCTCCTCGACGTCCGGCTGCCGGGTTTAAGCGGCATCGAGGTCTGCCAGAGGCTTCGCCGGACGGGGGTTCAGACGCCGATCCTGATGCTGACCGCGCGGGGGTTAGTTGAGGAGCGGGTTGAGGGGCTGGACGCTGGCGCTGACGATTACCTCACCAAGCCCTTTGCCCTGGCGGAGCTGCAGGCGCGCCTTCGAGCGCTGATGCGGCGAGGCTTCGCGAGCGGTGCCGCCACGCTCCGTTACGCCGACCTGGAGCTCGACCGCCGTCGCCGCCGCGTTAACCGCGGCCAGAAGGCCATTCCGCTCACTTCCAAGGAATTCGCGCTGCTGGAGTTCTTGCTTTTGCGCGCCCCCGAATCGGTCACTCGCAGCGAGATCATCGAACATGTCTGGGACATGCAATTCGATAACGAGAGCAACCTGCTGGAAGTCTATGTCAACCGCCTGCGCCAAAAGATTGACCAGGGCCGGGCCGTCAAACTCATCCATACACTCCGCGGCGTGGGATACCGCCTGGGGGTCTCCGAATGATTTACGTTCGCTCTTTGCGCTTCCGGATGATGTTATTGTTCTCCATCGTGGTTGGTTCCTTGATGGCTGTCTCCTACCTTGGCTTCTACGCGCTCCTGGCGCGGGAAGTCCGAGCTCAGGTGGACAGACAGCTTCTGGAGGCGGCGGGTCCTGTGGTCGCTGACCTCAACAGCGACCCCACCGACGAGGACGTTTCACAGTTTAACCTGCCGGACGAATACTTCGAGATCCTGGAGCCGTCGGGACGCGTATTGCAGCAGTCCAGGAATCTGAGAACGCGTCCCTTGAGCATAGGCGTTCAACCCCTGGATTCCTCAAGAATAGCCTTCCGCACCCTGGAGGATGGTGACCGTGGCCGGCTGCGCCTTGCGCTCGTTCCTCTCGTGCCCCGCCCGGGTTCTGGGGTGCGGATTCTGGCATTTGCTCTGTCGACTCGCGATGCCGACCTTGTTCTTGGCCGGTTTCGTCGCCTGGTTCTGGTGCTGTTACCCTTCAGCCTTCTGGTGACGGCGTTGGTTTCCACCTGGTACGTGGGACGCAGCCTGCGTCCGATTGCTGAACTGACCCGCCGGGCGGTAGACACCACCGAGCGGGTTGGGAGCCCAGGGCGCCAGGCACTGTGGACCCCCCTGACGGTGTCGAACCCTCCCGATGAAGTCGGGCTCCTGGCCGAAACCTTCAATCGACTGTTCGTCCGAGTTGACTCGGCGCTCGGCCAGTTACGGCAGTTCGTGTCCGACGCGTCACACGAACTTCGTACTCCTCTCTCCATCTTGCAGGGGGAAACGGAACTGCTCCTCGCTGAACCTCGGAGTATCGACCAATACCAGAAGACCCTTGGCCTCATCGATGAGGAACTTAAGAAGCTGAGCCGCATCGTAGAGGGCCTGTTCACACTCTCCATGGCGGACGCCGGCCAGCTTCGGCTCGCCCGCGACCCCCTCTACCTCAACGAGGTGCTGGAGGAGGCCTGCGAACGCATCAGTGCGCGAGCGCGCGCCAAGAACATTGATATCGAACGCGCACTCGCCCAAGAAGTCGCCTATCTAGGTGACGAGACCTTCCTCCGCCAGCTCTTCCTCATCTTCCTCGAGAACTCCGTCAAGTACTCGCCTCCACACACGTGCGTCCGTGTGGAGGTCAGAACCGTTGACAGCCGAGTGCGGATCAGCTTCGAGGACCAGGGCACCGGAATCTCGAAGGAACACTTACCCAGGATCTTCGAGCGTTTCTATCGCGTCGCGAACCCTGAGGCAGGGGAAGCTCAAAGTGGTGGTCTTGGTCTGGCTATAGCGCAAGCCATCATCCGAAGCATGGGCGGGTCGATCGACAGTGAGAGCACACTGGGAAGAGGCTCCGTTTTTACCCTCAATCTTCCCCTTCCGCCTCCGGGAGCGTCCGGAACAAGCTAAATGAAAGTTAATGCTGGTTTCATGTTTTGCCGCGTGACAGGGACTAGTCTGTGCTGTTCGCTGACGACAACGTGCGACCACCGTTGGTCTCGCGCAGAGAGCGGTGCAACGCGAAGTCGGGAACTACAAAAGGAGGTCGAGTCTTATGCGCAGGGCAACCACAGTTCTCGCGTCTCGTGCAGGAGTACTGCTGGCCGCAGTCCTCTTCGGCGGAGCATTCTCACACGCTGCCGGCCCGGGCCCAGGCCCGTCCGGCTATCATCTGGTTAAGGCCATACACGTGGCCGGCGATGGGTTCTGGGACTATCTCACTGCCGATAACGACGCGCGCCGTCTTTACATTTCGCACGGGACCCGCGTCCAAGTAATGGACACTGACACCTACGCCATTGTCGGTGAGATCCCCGACACCGAAGGCGTGCATGGGATCGCGCTCGCTCGGGAGCTCAACCGCGGCTTTACGAGCAACGGGCGCGCGAACACTGTGACCATCTTCGACCTGAAAACGCTGAAAACCATCGGCACGGCGAAGGCCGGAACCAACCCTGATGCCATCGTGTACGACAGCGTGACTCAACGCGTCTTCACGATGAACGGACGTAGCCACGACGCCACCGCTATCCACGCCGCCGATGGCGTCGTCGTCGGCACGCTGCCGCTTGACGGGAAACCCGAGTTTGCCGTAGCGGACGGCAAAGGCAACATTTACGTCAACATCGAGGACAAGTCCGAGCTCGTCCAGTTTGACGCGCAGAAGTTGACCGTCCTCAACCGCTGGGCGCTTAAACCCTGTCAGGAGCCCTCGGGTCTGGCTATCGATCTCAAGAAGCGTCGTCTCTTTGCGGGATGCGACAACAAAATGATGGCTGTCGTGGATGCGGATACGGGGAAGGTTATCGCCACGCCGGCAATCGGCGAAGGGGTCGACGCCAACGCTTTCGATCCGGACACGAACTATGCCTTTGCCTCCAACGGTGAAGGAACTCTCACCATCGTTCATGAAGATTCGCCGGACAAGTTCACGGTGGTAGACAACGTTCCGACGAAGAAGAGCGCACGCACGATGGCGCTCGACTTGAAGACGCACAACGTCTTTCTTTCGGCAGCTGACCTCGGTCCGCCAGCCCCGGGCGAGCGCTGGCCCAGCGTAAAACCCGGTTCGTTCGTCATCCTGGTGGTCGGCAGATGAGGAAATTGGTTGGACCTTGTCCACCAATGGAGATGAAAGTCCCCAACCTGTCATTCCGATCCCGCCGTGGCGGGAGAGGAATCTGCTTTTGGAGGCTTCAAGGAAAAGCAGATCCCTCACTACGCTCGGGATGACAGGCCCGCGTGACTTTCATGCCCATTGGTGGGCCGAAGGCCCATGTGACACTCAGCATGACAGGCGGCCGTTGTCCGCAGGCTAGAAGTGCAAGACAAGGAGGGACAATGATCGGGATCTGCGGCCGCTTGAGAGAATCGGTGCGGACGCTGTTTGCCTTTGTTTGTGTCGCATGCTTGATACTCTCCCTTGGGGCCCCACGCCTAATCGCGAAGAGCAGGGCTAAGATCTTCGCACAGAAACTCGTCGAGACCGCCGTCGCGAAGCATCCCGAGTTGAGCGGAGTGGAGTTGTCCGCTACACCGCCCGGCGGACACAAATGCCTGACGATCGCTTCCACCGAGACGGAGGATCTATTACCAGGTGGGCGGCGTGCTGTCATAGGAGAAAAATGCGATGAAGATGAATTCGCCGCAATGCGAACGGGAAGGCCTTTCGCCGAGAAGGAAGAGGACGGATTTGACGTCACCGTGCCGCTGCACGACGCCACGGGCAAGTTGATCGGTGCCGTCGGCATGGGCTTCAAGCCCGAGCCTGGTCAACAGGAACCCGGCGTCATCGAACGGGCGATACAAATTACGCGCGAACTTGAGAAACAGATTCCCTCTAAGGCCGCGTTATTTCAACCCGTGGACTAGCGGGCTCATCTCCAGAGCGCCGCAGCGCCGACGCTCGCACGGACAGGATTCTCATTCTCAGGAGGACGTATGATGGGGAAGGTTGGTGTGCTTCGTGCAATATACCAATCGAGAGTGCTGTTGCGTTCGCAGAACCACCGGCTCAGTTTCAGCGTTTCTTCAGGGCCGCCTCCAAGAGGCGCGGTTGCGTTGGGCCTGATGGCACTGGTTTTCGTCGCGCCAAGTCCGCTTCTCCCCGCCCGGGATGCCTCACCATCTGGCGCTATGGGGTTCGAGCCAGCCGTGAACTCGCGAGTGGCGGGCCAACCCGAAGGGGCCATTGGGACCGGCGACGCGCCCTTGACTCTGACGTTCCAGGACGCCCTCGCGCGGGCCCGTCATCTCGATCCTCAGCTTTCCTCGGCCACCGCCGACGCAGAATCGGCCCACCAGGACCGCGTCCAGGCCCGGGCGGCGCTTCTACCCTCGGTGAACATAACTAACGCGTATCTCTTCACCCAAGGCAACGGAGTCACCGCTTCGGGGCGCTACGTCACCAACGACGGCGTACACGTCTACCGCATGTGGGGCGTTTTTCACCAGGATATCTCGGCCAACACCTTCACCTTGACCTCCTATCGTCGCGCCGTGGCGGCCGAAATGCTTGCCCGCGCCAAGCTCGAGATCGCGCGACGCGGTTTAAAGGCCACTGTGACCAAGGCCTACTACGAACTGGTCATCGCTGAGCGCAAGTACGCGACGGCTGAGGAGAGCCTAGCCAACGCCCGCCGTTTCCTCCGGATCAGCCAGGATCTCGAGAACGGAGGTGAAGTTGCACACAGTGATGTGATCAAGTTCGAGCTTCAGGCGAACCAGACGGACCAGGCGTTCAGGGAGGCAAAACTCGCCATGGAGAACGCTCGTCTGAGTCTTGCCGTGATGCTCTTCCCCGACTTTAGCCAAAACTTCACAGTAGTGGACGACCTCAACTCCATGCCTCCGCTGCCGCCGCTCGCCGAGGCGCAGGCGCTGGCTGGGCGCCAGAATCCGCAACTCCGCGCCGCTCTCGAAGCACTGAAAGAGTCGCAGTATGATGTCTCGACCGCTCGGCAGGCATTCCTGCCTTCGCTCACCGTCGATACACCATACGGCATCGAGGCTAACCACTTCGCTCTGCGTAGCCGCATGAACGCTGAGCCGGACAAGGGCCGGTTGCCGAATCTCGGCTATTTCATGACCGCCACCATCACACTACCTGTGTGGAACTGGGGCGCCCTGCGCAGCAAGCTGAAGCAGGCACAGTTCCGCCTCCAACAAGCGCACGTGGAATTGAGCTTTACCCAACGTGAGCTCGTCGGTAATCTATTAGCAGCGTACAATGAAGCTGATACGGCGCGTTCCGAGGCTGACACACTACGCCAGTCGGCCGATCTGGCGGCGGAGAGCCTGCGGCTGAACACTCTACGCTACCAGGCCGGCGAAGCCACGGTACTCGAGTTGGTGGATGCGGCGAACACTCTGGCGTTGGCACGCAACGCCTACGATGACGGCGAAGCCCGTTATCGCGTGGCTCTGGCAAACCTACAGACTCTGACCGGAGATTTCTAGTGTGTTGCGCAACCGAACTTCATTCATGAATTCCCGCGCTCCAAGGGTTCCGTTTGAGAGCCGCGAAGCGGCGGAATATCTTAGCCCAGGGCGGGAGCCCTGGGTTCGCGGGCCCTCACCCCGCCTTCGACACCCCTCTCCCGCCGGCCCGCCGCCCGGAGGTCACCTACGCTCCAAAGCTTTCAGCGACGGAGCGCTCTGGGCCGCAGGGCGGGCGGGAGAGGGGAGGGGGGGGAGGGAGGGTGCGTCAACCCACGGCTTACGCCGTGGGCTAAGTTATGTCACTCCTTCGGAGCTGACGGCTGTGATGCCAATTCCAGGCTTCGGCGCGAATGCAGTCGTGTTGTCGACTGGCCTCCTGGTTATGTCCCTCCTAGCCTGTGGTGGCAAAGAGGCACCGGAAGCGAACCCGACAGTGTCCGTGCAGGTAGCGACCGTCGCCCGCGCCAAGCTCGAGCGTAAGGTGACAGCTGAGGCGGTGCTGTATCCATTCGACCAAGCTGCCATCGTCCCCAAGATCAACGCTCCGGTGCAGAAATTCCTCGTGAGCCGCGGCGACCGCGTCCACAGAGGGGAACTGCTGGCTGTACTCGAACACGGCGACCTCTCGGCCTCCGTCACCGAGAATAAGGGTACGTACGAGGAAGCTCAGGCCAATTACACCATCGCCACCGGCGCCACCGTTCCTCAAGACATGCAAAGGGCCGAGCTGGACTTCAAGGCGGCTCAGGACCAGCTTAACCAGGCGCAGTACATCTACGACAGCCGCCAAAAGCTGTTCGCCCAGGGCGCGCTCGCCAAGAAGGATCTCGATCAGGCGAGCGTCGCCCTCATCCAGGCGCGCAATCAGTTCGAGGAAGCAAAGAAGCGCTTTGACCAATTGCAGTCGTTGGGCCAGGCTCAACAGGTCAAGGCGGCCGAGGGTCAGCTCTCCGCCGCCAAAGGGAAATACGAAGCCGCCCAGGCACAGCTTGGGTACGCGGAAATACGTAGCCCGATTGATGGTGTCGTTGCCGACCGGCCGCTTTATGCCGGCGAGATCGCCTCCACCGGCACGCCCTTAATCACCGTGATGGACATCTCAACGATCATCGCCCGCGCCCATATCCCTCAGTTGCAAGCACACCTGCTGAAGGTTGGCGACCCCGCCACTCTGACTGTTCCCGGTGCCAGCGATCCGATCGCCGGCAAGGTCACGGTGGTCAGCCCGGCGCTCGATCCAGGCAGCACGACCGTCGAGGTTTGGGTACAGGCTGTCAATCCCAACGGGAAGTTGAAACCCGGTGCCAGCGTGCATCTGAGCATGGTGGCCGAAACGGTCGAGAACGCGATTGTTGTACCCGCGGCTGCCGTAATAACCGGCTCCGACGGCTCAACATCCGTTATGACCGTCGACTCCAACGCGAAACCCCACCAGAAGACCGTAAAGGTGGGAATCACCGACGGAGACAATATCCAGGTCACGGACGGACTCCAGCACGGCGAGAAGGTTGTCACTACAGGAGCGTTCGAGCTTGCCAAGGAAGACCCCGACGTACTGGCGAAGACCACGGTGCAGGTTCAGGCTCCGAAGAGCCCCGACAAGGATGAATAGGATGGCAGTGAGAAAGAAGGATTGCATGTAAATCAGTTGTCAATGATCAGAAACAGCTATTCGTCAAGCCTCTTAACGATGACCGATATCTGACAACTGACGACTAAGATCGATGGACAGCAACAGCCCAACCTCAACTCTAACTCCACCTGTCGCAGGTTCGATTGAACGGGCGGAGTCATACTGGTTCGCCCGCCATTCCAAGTCGATCATCTTCCTGATTGTTACATTGGCCTTGGTCGGCGTCTATCTAGGGTTTACCCTCCCAGTCGCCGTATTCCCGGAGACGGACTTCCCGCGCATCATCGTTGGCGTCGATAACGGCGTGATGCCCATCGACCAGATGATGGTGACGATCACACGGCCGATTGAGTTGGCGGTGAACAGCGTCGAGGGGCTTGAAAGCGTGCGCTCCATCACCAGCCGGGGCTCCGCAGAGGTTGATCTGTTCTTCAACTGGAACGTGGATATGTTCCAGACGCTGGCGCGCGTGAATGCGGCTGTGGCGAGAGTCCAGACCACTCTTCCTCCTACGGCGGTAATTGACACTCATCGCCTCACTTTTGCCAGCTTTCCCATCATGGGATACAGCTTCACTTCTGACATCGTGCCGCAAACAGAACTGTGGCAGAGGGCCACCTATGACATCAAGCCGCGCCTCAATCGTCTGAACGGAGTCGCCACCGTGGTCGTGCAGGGAGGGCAGGAGCCGGAGTTCCAGATCACCCCTGATCCGGCCAATCTGGTTGCGAC
>DATJKY010000459.1:0-3409 GCA_035490955.1 Terriglobia bacterium
GGCCTTCTCAAGCCGCGCCTCAGCTCTTGCCTCCTGTCCGAGGATGAATTCGATGGTCTTCTCGACGTTCACGGCTATCACCCTAACCCTGGTGCGCTCCCTTGTCAAGACTCGCTGCCTTTCGCTGCTTACTGAACTGCCTCCGCCGACCGGCGGTCAGCGGATTAGAGGCCTCCCACACCAGGCCGGTCCAAGGGCCGGCCCAAGGCCGGGGCTTGCCCCGGCCTCTTTGTTTCTCTGGGAACCGAGGGGTGCCAGCTTCAGCGAATGCAGTTGCCCGTCTCATCACTCAAGACGAGAGTTGCGGATGACTCTCGTTCCCCCACGTGCTAGGATACGAGAGGAAGGTAGGTCATGAGCAATACCTCTAGTCTTGAGCTGCCTGTTGAACTGAAAGAGAGGATAGAGCGGGTGGCCAAAGAACGAAATGAAGAGCCTGCCACGCTGTTGGCATGCGCGATCGATTCCTTGCTCGACATCGAAGAAGCCCAGCTTGGTGAAGTGCACCGCAGAGACGGGATTGATGGCGACAAGTGCTACACAAATGAGGAGGCCTTCACCAAACTTGAGTCCTTTCGGTGCTGATTCCGATGAAGGTGGTCAGTGATTCCGATTTGATCCCGGTCACTCATTCCGACGCCAAGCCGGTCACGGTCGGAGCGAAGCGACGCTGGCATTGTTATGGTGCTTGAAGTGACCGAGTTCGGTCAACTGGAATTTAGTTTCGGCTTCATGTTTTGTCCTCTGCGAGTGAGCTAAGCCGTCGCCGGCGCGGTGGAAATGTGGAAATCCGGCGCCTTTGTTTTTTGCCGGATTTCCAAGCCCGGTGGAAAGAGTGGAAAACTCGCCTGGGGTTTTGGAGTTTTCCACGCTTTCCACGGGGCGTCATTTCCACGGCGCTTTCCTCTCGTCGTTCTCGGAGCGCAGCGACGCCGAGGTTGCATTCATCACGCCTGGGTTCCTTCTTCTTTGGCCCTTTTTTCGTTCCTGGCCAAAATCTGAAGCTTCCTCACCAAAATCTTGCACCAGGATGGCTCAGGAACGACGATCTCACGGTCCCTCGACTGGAGATACCTCCCCATTTGCTCAGGCCTCCTTACCGCCGCGCTTCTTGCGCATTGACTCGCCACGCATCTCGATGCGGTGGGCGTTGTGCACGATCCGGTCGAGAATGCTGTCCGCCAGGGTCGGATCGCCGATCTGCTCATGCCACTTGCCCACGGGCAGTTGGCTGGTCAAAATCAGGGATCGAATCTGGTAACGGTCCTCACAGATTTCCAGGAAGTCGTGGCGCTCGGCATCCGCCAGCGGCGCCATCACCCAGTCATCCACCACCAGCAGATCGAGACGGCCCAGTCGAGCCAGCAGCGTGGGCAGGCTGCCATCGGCGCGGGCCAGAGCCAAGTCGCGAAATAACTGGCGGGCCCGCGTATAGAGAGCGGTGAACCCATCCCGGCAGGCCTTCTCGGCCAGAGCGCAGGCCAGGAAGCTCTTGCCGATCCCGGTGGGGCCGATCAAAAAAATGTTCTGATGCTCACGCACCCAAGCCGAGTTCTGGGTGAGCGAGCGCAGGACCGAGCGGTCCAGACCGCGCGGGGAGCGGAAGTCGATGTCCTCCACCGAAGCCCGATGCCGGAGCTTGGCCTTGGCCAGTCGCCGCTCCAGGGCGCGGTTCTGTCGCCAGGTCCACTGCTGATCGACCAGCAGTGCGAACCGCTCTTCGAAGCTCAGCTCGGTGATCCCGGTCTGCTCGGCTTGGGCCCGAAAGGCTTCCGCCATGCCGTGCAAACGCAAAGCGTGCAGCTTCTCCAGCGTCTGCTGATTCAACATGAGTGCTCCTTCCCTCCGTCCTATTGCACCCTCGGAGTCTCCGAAGGATCAAAGTAGAAAGCGCCGCGCAAGTTTGCGTGCTCCAGGGGTGGCCGAGCGACCGGCGTCTCCACCGGCTGGCGATCCAGCCCACGTTCCAGCATCGACTTCACGCTGCGATAGGAACAGGCGCCGGTGGACACAGCTCGCAGGGCGGCCGCTTCCAAGCGCGGGTTCGAATAGCGCGTTCCTAGCCGCAGAATCCCTAAGCAGGAGCGGTAGCCCATCTCCGGGTGCGGCTTGCTTTTGAGAATCTCGGCGAACAACTGCGCCGTGGCCGGTCCCAACCCCTCGGCCCAGTGGAGCAGGCGCGAGGGCGGCCACGCCAAGTGCTGCTGATGGCTCTTCGGACGATGCTCGTTAACGGTCGTGGCTTTGTAGGGTTGATCGCTGCGCAGGTGCGAGGCCACGCGCTCACCCCGATGGAAGATCTCCACCGTGGTCATGGTCGACCGGATCTCCACCCTCTGTCCGGTCAGCGTGTAGGGCACGCTGTAATAGTGGCGCTCGAACTCGACGTGGTAGTCGATGTTGACGCGTGCCGTGGCCCACTGATGGAACTCGTAGCGCTCTTCCGGCAGCGGTCCCAGGGCAGGTCGGTCCAGCTCCTGAAACAAGCTGGTGCGGCAGCCCGGGCGCTTGCGAAACGGCCGCTGATTGAGCTGGATGAGCAACTCCCGGATCGCTTGGTTGAGTTCGGCGAGGCTGAAGAACTTCCGATGCCGCAGGGCCGCCACGATCCAGCGCTCGACCAGCAGTACACCTGATTCAACCTTGGCCTTGTCGCGGGGTCGATAGGGCCGCGCCGGCAACACTCCCACGCCGTAGTGCATGGCCAGTTCGTGATAAGTGCGGTTCAGGTCGGGTTCGTAGCGGCAGGCTCGGTTCACGCCGGTGCGGGTATTGTCGGGAATGACCAGCTGGGGGACGCCTTGAAAGAATTCGAAGGCGCGGATGTGGGAGCCGATCCAGTTCTCCAGCTCCTGGCTCTCCGTGGCTTCGGCGTAGGCATAGTTACTGGCTCCCAAGACTGCCACGAAGATCGAAGCTTGACGTTCCCGCCCACCTTGCGGGTCGTGGAGGGGGATGGTGTCCCCGGCGTAATCGACGAAGAGCTTCTCGCCCGCCTTGTGCTCCTGACGTAATACCACGTCCAGTTGCTGCCGCCAGCGCTGGTAGAGTTCGCAGAAGCGGCTGTAGGCGTAGCCGTCAGGGTGGGCCTGCCGATACTCTTCCCAGGCCAGTTGCAGCGTCAGGTGAGGGTGACGTTGGAGTTCTTCGTGGAGCTGGGCAAAATCGGGAGCGGGCTTGCGGCTTTCGTAAACGCGCCGGGGGGTTTCCCCGAACAAGGCCTCTTCCAGTTGGCGGTCATGCCAGCCTTCGGGCAGTGGCCAAGTGACCCCCGCCGCCTGGGCGCGTTTCAAATACTCGTAAACCGTTCCCTGTCCGATCGAGCAACTGCGGGCGATCTGCCGCTGCCCCAGTCCTAACTCGAATCGTAATCGGAGAACTTCTTTGAGCTTTCGCATGGACAACCTTT